>CAZWNX010000048.1:0-5132 GCA_964635395.1 uncultured Lachnospiraceae bacterium | reverse complement strand
TCCCACTCCACATAGTTCTTTTCAAGTTCATAGGTCAGCAGGATGTTTTCTTGATATTCAAAGCGCTCTGGATAGGCCTTTTTCAACATTGTCCATAGTTCTCTAGATTGTGCGTATTTCTTCTCCATTAATAAGCAAGTTGCCTTGTCTACAAAAGGGTCCCTATATTCCTCTATCGACATCAATTCCATCGCTTTATCATAGCATTCGTTGGCCTGATCGTATTGTCTTAAGAAGCGATAGGTCTCACCTAGCCAATCCAATGATGCACAATGCTTTGGATCTAATTCAAGTGCTTTCATAAGATCTGCCTTAGCTTCTATCCAATGCTCACTTTCAAGCTGAACAAGCCCTCGATTCGAGAGGGAATGTACCGACTCAATTTGTGCCACATATAAATTTGCATACTTAATTGCTAACTGATAAAGATTTGGAGTTTCTTTTTGTAAAAATGCATTGTGGTAGATACGAATCAAGTAATAATATGCTTCATAACAGTTTTTATCCAGTTCGATTGCCTTCTCATATGCTAATATCGCATCGTCATTTCTTTTTGAATTTTTATATATTTCTGCAATTTTCAACTGAAGTCCTGAACTTTTAGCAAGTGGCTTGAAATTTCTCAAATAATAGATTGCTTCTTTATAACCTTTTAGTTCTAAAATAATGTCCGCTTTTTGCAAAACATAATCTTCATTCAGCTCTATGTTCAACAATCGATCAAGCATTTCCATTGCTTCTTTAAGATGATCCATTTTGTGCTCAATACGATACGCGATATAATAGAATGCACTTTGTTGCTTTTCATTTTTATCGCACTTATTATATTCATCCCTCAACGCATGATACTTAATCGACAATTTCCCCAATACAGACTGGTCACCTGAACAATCATCTAAATACATCTCAAGTTCAAGCGCTTGTATCTCAAAAAATGAGGACTTTATGGTTTTTGAAAACGCAATAATTTCCTCCGCATCCGTTTTATATCCAGAGTAATATAAGCTTTTGGCAGCTAATACATAGCTTTCCATATATTCTTTTGCTTCTTCTTTTAACCGCTCATAATCGTCCATTACACCTTTTAGGTTATTTAGACCATAATAGCACTTCTGGCGAAGTGCAACTGCAGGGATATAATTTGGAATATCAGCCAAAATTTTGTTGGCTAGTTCAATTGCCTGATTATAGTCTCCCATATCTTCTAGAATTTGAACTTTTAGATATTGAAACGCCGCTCTATTAAGTTCATTCTCTTCTTTATCAAAATCGGTTGTCGCATCCATTGCCTGCTTATAATAAAAGCTAAGCAAATCAGGCTTATCTTTATTGGCTTTTGCAAGTTCAAAATAACTTTCTGCAATTAGACAGTTTGCATAGATTGTCCTCTTTTTTCTTCTCTTAGATTTTTTAGTGTCCTCAATCGGAAGCTGTTCAATTGCCTGAATCCACTTTTTAGCATTATCAATGGTTTCAACTCTTTTCTCAAGTTCTCTCAAAACTCTAGATTTTGTACAGTAATATAAATAGTAATCGTCAAGGCTTTCTGGCTTAACGCTCTCTAACACCTCTAAGCACTTATGGTTCTGTTCTAAGTCAAGCAAGCACCATGCATACTCAATTCGATCCGTTACAAGAACTGAATGTTCCCATATTTTTGCAAGTTCACGATTACATATTTTCACACAGGCAAGAACTCTTGAATTTATTCTTGACTTTTCTAATATTTCATAATACCCATCACGTGCTTTATCATAATCTTTTTCAACCATTAAAAGATCACTATTCAGGCGAATTGTCAATTCACTTTCAGGATCTTTATCTTGCAGGATTTGACAACATTTCCTAGCACTCTTAAATTCTTTTAGATATAAGAATATGAACCCTTCATATGCCTGAATGTAATGATTCTCTCTTTGTCCATCCGTCAATGACCCTAGTAACTGACGAACAGTCTCAACATTATTCAAAAACAATTGAATACGAATGTTTTGAATCGTTAAAAAGGGGTGTTTTAAGTCTGAATGTTCAAGTTTTTCAATTTTATCGATGATTAGTTGTTGTTGCGCAATTTTTTCTTCTTCACTCCTTGTTTCTGTAACCGCAGGTGTCTGTAAAATTTCTTTTGGCAAATACCAACTGAAAATGGTATCTAATTCCCACTCTTCATATCCATTCACTTGCGCTACAACATCATATAAATCTTTAATATACTCATCACAGTCTACTTCTAAGTCACCTTCAAAAAGTGAAAAGTCAATGAAACTTCCTTCTTCACTCAAACCCTGTAGGTACTCCAAAAAACCCAACGGAATATATTCAGAAAAATACAGCATACTATCTTTTAGATTGATTTTTTTACAGATATAGGCACAAATATCTTGAGGTATATAATAATGATAACTCAAGAAACTCAGCAAATGAAGGATTGCATCATTTTCGGTATCCAACTCGGTAATCGGCCCTTTTTGAAATAATTCCTGCCACTTTTTTACATCCACTCGGTCTTTTAAACTTTTATAAACCCCTTCAACCTCATGAATCCATTTGGTAAATTCTGATTCTTCCTCTTGCGGTTCTTCTAATAATTCAAGTGCCCTCTCAAACGCAAGTCGAAGCTGCATAAATCCCTGTGGATCATCCTCCGGATTCACAGACACTAACTTTTCGCGATATGCAGTCTTTATTGAATTTTCATCTATTAACTCACTCATTCCTAATATTTTTAATACTTCTCTTTGATCCATTTAGAATACTCCCTTTCTAATACAATTCTTAATAATCCTAGCATATTCTCTTTTATTTTTCCACAATAACTATTATACTTATAATAATTCATTTTTTTCAAGGAGATACCTTTATGAATCAGCGAAATGCTCATTTAGAGTTATGGAGATTTTTGTTTTGTATGGCCGTTCTTGGATTTCATTTCTTTATACCGCGAAATTCCCTGCTTTTTCGTGGGGGCTACTTAGGTGTAGAATTCTTTTTAATTGTAAGTGGCTATTTCCTTGCTTCACATTATCAGTCTCATTTTGCAGACTTATCCGTAAAAAAGAAACTAACATCCATTCCACCTTTTTTACTAAGTCGACTCATCCGCTTATATCCCCTTTATCTAATCTCATTAGTCTTCATGTTATTGATTCGTTCTTTTGTAACCGGAAACGGTTTCTCAACACTTATGGATTTACTAAGAACATCATGGGCTGAATTCTTTTTATTACAATGGTCACCCCTTGGAAATGAAGTTCTCATAAGCGCACATTGGTTTGTTCCTGCCATTGTATTTGGAAGCTTGTTCTACTTACTTATATATTTTGCTTTTACTCCAAAGTATGCTCCATTTGTAAGCTTGTTGATTAGTTTACTGTTGTACTCATACTACTATCAAAAAATCGCAAAAATAGATGTAATCTTTTCCTATCACAGTATCCTTAGAGGGATTGCAGGTATGGGCCTTGGTATATTTGTATATTACCTTACTCAGCGCATGCAGAATCGACTCAAAGGAACTTTTCTCACGTTTCTTCCACACGCTCTCTTCCTGTCCATCTTTGTCTATTTAAATTTTGGACATCGGGGTAAAATGGATTTTGTTATTATTGCTGGTTATGCTTTTGCACTTTTTCTAATGTTTTCAAAAGAAACACCATTTGACCCACGCTTTGAAAAGCTATTTTGTACCTTAGGTAAAGCTACCTATGCTATCTATATATTACAAATGCCACTAATCGAACTGATACAGCTGGTTTGGCCTGTTCAATAAAAAAAGACGCCTTCTAGATTTCTCTAAAAAACGTCTCATTAAATCATTAATCCATTGTGTAAGGCATTAATGCGAAAAGCCTTTTCAAAACCATATATTCCAATATTATGCAGTATTTACGGTAATTATACCACCTACTAACATAAGTGTTTAGAACTACTATTAAGTATCCAAACTTGGGATTTTGATTCCAAATTGTATCCATTCTTAACCAAACAATCCAAAAACATCTTTCAGACGTTTTCTTTGTTCATTATCTTGTCATTCCATGCTTTGGAAAAACTATTCATCGATTCCTGCTTTTTATCAATTGTAGCTTCAGCATATATGTCCAATGTAGTTCTTACATTTGCATGTCCCATGACGCTTTGAATCACTTTAACATTGTTTTCATTCTCACCCTGTAATCAAAAATAAAAATTTGTTGCATAGCATCGTTGCATAATACTCCATTGCTACAATCCTTAATGTGTTGTTTAAGATTTTCACACCCTACTATCTTGTACTCACTAGTGCCACTTAATAATAATTCATCAATGAATTGAACGGTTAGTGATTGATTTCTGTTTTATACTCAACTCTCACTTCCTATCTTTTTGCTTGTATACTAAGTGACATTCAACTTAACAACTGATGGCGGGTTACTTCATAGTACTTGAAGGAAAAGTGGATTCGAGTTTATTTTTTTATAAATCTTAATTGCTGGATACAGATTTTACTTTGGGGTAATAATTGATCTATTGCCTAAATAATTAGGCGAAGATTCTTAAATCATTTCTCTCTCCGATCTTTACGCGACAACTCTATAATGCTATGATTTTCATCATTTCCTAACAAATAGAAAAATCTACTAAGCCCATAACCTATATCCTTATACATAGCAATAATATAATAATCCTCACAATCCAGCTTCTTCCCATACAATTTATTTATTTCCTTGATATCGTTTTGCTTAATGAATTGATCATCAAAAACGATGGGTTCATTCGTTTCTCTGAAAAGGTACAATTCTTCACTCCCACTTATTCCAAACTCTTCATACATCGCTTGATAACGCTTAATAGAATACTCTACGAAGGCGGTATAATCTGCCTCCGATAGCTTCATCCTATATCCTGTAATCTTTATAAAAAATCTTGATCCCCAATAATATCTTAAATCGTCTGCTTCTTCTGGTATTGTTTTGGGTGTACCTGGATTCATACTAGTTTCATAAAAATCTTCATAACTTAGAAATACAGTCCTATGCCACGGTACTACATCCACAAGAACACCTGCCCAGATAGTCCAAGCATAAAAAAGAAAGACTGCTATAAATACTAATAATAATGAAAACTCTTTATACTTTTTCATATAGTCACTC
>CAZWNX010000047.1:0-16375 GCA_964635395.1 uncultured Lachnospiraceae bacterium | reverse complement strand
CTTGAATTTTCGCTACCGCCTAAGGAAATTCCCTTCCTCATCAATTGCAATCATTTCAATCGGTTCTTTTAACACTGGATCAAAGATGAATAGGTTATAGCCATTTGTATTTATACTATAATCAACATTGTTGCACATGATTTTAAATTTTGGTGACTGACTCTCATCTTTTGCTGCGGATATCAAGTATTCGGCTTCATTCACCAAGATTCGTTCTTCAATTGGAGCATCATCAATTGTCTCAAGCAAAACATTCTCACCATCAAAAACGCTAATATAATAATGTTCATTGACATTGATATCATTGGTAGAAACAGATTTCCCAAGCATTCCAAATGCTTGTAATTCATTTGGCATTTTCCCATATCCAGAGCAAGCCACAATATAGCGATTATTGCGAAGTGCGCGCATATAGTCTTCCAATGTAACCGCATTTGCAAGCTCACACTTTGCTAAATAACGATAAAAGTACTCGCTATCCGTATTCCATTCTTCATATGCCTTGTCAGAACGCTTGTCTTTGACTGGATATTTTTGGGTAAGATATTCGCCTACATATTTTGTAATCTTCTCCGCTTGTATTACATTCACATGCGCTTCACCATCTAGAATTTCATTGAGGTTCAAAAATGGAACGTTTTCCTCGTTTGCAATCTTTTCAACATCTAGATATAGGCTTTGACGCTCTGCATTTCCATTCGGTGTTTTCAATAAAAGAATTGGTATTTCTTCGTCTTTGGCAAGTTCAATAATGTTAAGTAGCCATTCTTTTGATTTTGGAGCAATTGGGGTAACCTGTGAAACATTTTTCACTTCTGCTTTCGCTGAATCTTCATATGTTCTTGCAAATACAAATGGTGAATACCCTTTAAGAGGGTCCTTTTCGTACACAAAACTTTGCTTATATTTTTCTGGGTAATAACCACTCCAAGTAGAATGATATTTTGCAAGTTCAAAATAAAATGAATACTGTTGATCTCTTGGTACACTATCACGGATTGCCATGATTTTATTTACACTAAAAGGTAAGTCATCTAAGTTAATGTGATTTACACCTTCATCCTCAAATTCATCCGCATATACCGTGAATACTTCTAACACAATCACTTTTGGTCGTTGCGTCTTCAATGCCTCTTTCAAATAATAATATGTAATCCATAATGGCTGTTCATTCGCTGCAAAATCATAGGAAGTCGCTCCATATTCTTTCCATAACACACCTGGCACGATATGGGAATAAAGCTGGCTAGAGCCCAAAAATAGGTAGTCCAAGCTATTTTTTTCTTCTTCGTAAAATCCTCTTATCTTTGTAGTTACATTGTATTCGCCTTCTACCCTCTTATCTTTGAATACTTGCGTAAAATAAACAAGCAACAATAATAAGCCAATACAAAACAATGCAATTCGAATAAAGATTGTTCTTTTCTTCATAACGCCCCGCCTTAAAATGCTCCATAGATAAACTGTGCCACATCATATCCAGGACCATATATTCCAAATATCAAAATCATAAAAATCACAATATACAAAATCGAAAATCGAAAAAGAAGATGTTGTTTATATACAAACTCACGAATCTTGATTTTCGTCTGCAAATAACTAATGCCCCAAAACATCAAAATAGACACGACTAAAAATTGAAATTCCTTAGCATTTAGTCCAAGCATGTATAATTCATCCGTAAGAAAGATTTGTGGATTAAAGGTTACAAACAGATTTCGAATCATTTTAAGTGCGATTCGCACACTATCCGCTCTAAAAAAGATCCAAGCAATAACAACTAGAAAATAGGTAACTACTTGTTTAAATAATTTGTGTGAGAAACTATTACGATCTAATTTCCCCTTCGTAACAAGGAAATCCCTTATTGGCTGGAATATTTCTCCAAGGATCTGATAGAGTCCGTGAAGCAGTCCCCAAGCTACATAGTGAAGTCCCATTCCATGCCACACACCACTCACCAAGAAGGTGACTAGTACATTTATATATTTTCGAATTTTGCCCTGACGATTGCCGCCTAGTGGAATATAGATATAGTTTTTTAGCCAATCACTAAAGGAGCGATGCCAACGTCTCCAAAAATCTTTAATGGATATTGAAAAGTAAGGGTGGTCAAAATTGTCCTCTATTTGGATATCAAACATCTGCGAAACACCTTTTGCAATACATACGCACCCTGAAAAATCCGCATACAACTGAATACTATATAAAACACCTGCCACTAGGACATAAAGGCCTTTATAGGACTCATATTCCCCAAACAAACGATTTACAACAATTGCCGCGCGATCAGCAATAACCATTTTTTGAAAAAGTCCAAATAGCACCAATTCAAAACCAAATACAAATTGCTTGTATTGAAATTTATGCGGTTTAAAAAACTGATTATGCAGGCGTTCAAATCTTGGGATTGGTCCTTGTAAAATCTGCGGAAAATAAGTGATATACAATATAAATTTCAAAATATTTTGTTCCGGCTCATATTTCTTTTTATATACATCTACACAATATGCGATGATTTGCAATGTATAGAATGAGATTCCTAGATTCACAAGAAGGGAACTGTTTAATAATCCACTGCTCTCTCTTGCAATCGAACTACTCACATAGAATCTTGAAGCAAATAGCAATAAAACATTGAATAACGTCACAATAATAAGTCCGATTTTATTTCGCAACCACCTTGAATAAAGATAAGAACTAATTACTCCTGCAATCAAAAAGATTGGAATTGCCCTTGCATTCATTGCATAAAAAAATATACCCAAAAAGAGCAGCCATAAATACTGCAGTTTTTTGGGTATACTATAATAGACAATAACTCCAATCAAAACAAAAAATAAAAATGAAAACGATATTAATTCCATATTATAATGCCTCGAATGTATTCCTTACCTCTTTAATAAATGCTTCACTGCTTAAAACTATAACATCTTTTAGTGAAGTTATCAACGCAAGATCCTTTGTCATTTTTCCATCTTCGATTGTTTTTAATGTGGCTTGTTCCATCTTTTTTGCAAAGGTTATAAGCTCTTCAATGCCGTCTAACTCTCCACGCTTTTGTAACGCGCCTGTCCATGCAAAGATGGTAGCTACGGAATTTGTAGACGTCTCTTGGCCTTTCAAATGCTGGTAATAATGTCTTTGAACAGTTCCATGTGCCGCTTCATACTCATAAACGCCAGTAGGTGAAACTAATACAGAAGTCATCATTGCAAGTGAACCAAAAGCACTTGAAACCATATCACTCATTACATCTCCATCGTAATTCTTACATGCCCATATGAAACCACCCTTCGCTTTCATTACGCGAGCTACTGCATCATCAATTAACGTATAGAAATATTCAATATTTGCTTCTTCAAATAAAGTTGCAAACTCATTCTCATAGATTTCTTGAAAAATATCTTTAAAGGTGTGATCATATTTTTTGGAAATTGTATCTTTTGTAGAAAACCAAAGGTCTTGTTTAAGATCTAAGGCATATTTAAAACATGCTCTAGCAAAACTTTCGATAGACTCATTCGTATTATGCATTCCCTGCAAAACTCCAGGTCCTTTAAAAGTATGAATCACTTCTTCTGTTTTGGTTCCATCTTCTGCTGTAAAAACTAAGGTTGCAACACCTTTTCCAGGTACTTTGATTTCTGCATTTTTATAAACATCACCATAGGCATGACGTGCTAAAGTAATTGGTTGTTCCCAGTTTTTAACACATGGTTCAATCCCCTTAACAACGATTGGTGTACGGAAAACCGTTCCGTCTAACTCTGCACGAATTGTTCCATTTGGACTCTTCCACATTTGCTTTAGATTATATTCGCCCATTCTAGCTGCATTTGGTGTAATAGTAGCACATTTTACAGCTACTCCATACTTCTTAGTAGCCAATGCTGAATCCATCGTCACTTGATCATCCGTATCATTACGATAAGCAAGTCCTAAATCATAGTACTCTGTTTTCAAATCAATAAATGGTAATAATAGCTCGTCTTTGATCATTGACCAAAGAATTCGTGTCATTTCATCTCCATCCATTTCAACTAAAGGGGTTTTCATTTGAATCTTTGACATTTTAGTAAGTCCTCCTAATTTATAGTAATTATTCCATATTTAATAATTATAAAAATGCTTCTTCCAAACCATTTTTTAACATATTTTCATAGGCTCTTAGAATATGTGCATTTGCTAGTGATTCAGCTCTTGCAGCATCTTTTTCTTTGATGGCCTCAACAATTTGCTTGTGTTCACTTGTTGATTCTCTTCCCCTTGTTACATTAGCCAATGTCAATTTACGAACACGATATACATACTGATGAAAATCTCGTAATAAATGTTCTAACATCTTACTATCACAAGCATCGTATAGAATTTCATGAAAACGATTGTCTAAGATTGCAATCTGTTCAAGATGTCCTTTTTCTTCATGATACTCAGACAAATATATGTTTTCTTCCAATTCTTCCATTAATTCTTTTGAAATATTTTCCGTTACCCAACGCACGCATAGACCTTCTAACAATGAACGAATCATATAAATATCCTGTACGTCCTTAGCCGTAATACCCGTTACATAGGCACCCTTGTTGGGAATGATTGTTAACAATCCCTCCAACTCTAGTTGCCTGAAAGCCTCTCTAACAGGCGTTCTTGAAACACCTAGTTCTTCACCAATGGTTGCTTCTCTAAGTTCTTCGTTTTGTTTGTATTTTCCACTAAGAATATCTTCACGTATTTTGTGAAACACTCTACCACGCAAAGAATATTTATCCGAAACCTCGTCTTTTACATTATAACCGCTCATGAAAATACCCCCTTGGCAATCTTCTAATATTAAATGTCCTGTGGTTTAACAATCTGTAATTCTTCACATACTTCATTGATTTTACGAAGCAATTCTTCATCCGATATAACGGTTACTCTACCTTGATCATATTCATCATCCACCCACTGTTTGAGATGTTGAACAAGTGGATTTGTTTTATCGTATTGCTGTTCTAGCGAAAGCTTAAAGTATGTATTCATCCAATGTGCAATTCCAGCCAATCCTGAAGTATTCGAGATTGCACAAAGCACTGGACGATTTAAGAATTTATCCGTATCAAAAATATTATAAATTTCTTCATTTTTGAGTAATCCATCTGCGTGAATACCTGCACGTGTTACATTAAAATGTTTTCCAACAAATGGTGTTCTTGGTGGAATCTCGTATCCAATTTCCTTTTCAAAATACTCAGCAAGTTCCGTAATGACGGTTGTATCCATACCATTCAAATGTCCCGTTAACTGAGCGTATTCAAATACCATCGCTTCTAATGGTGTATTACCAGTTCTTTCTCCGATTCCAAACAGTGAGGTATTGACAGCCGCACAACCATATAGCCAAGCGGTTGTAGAGTTTGCAACTGCTTTATAAAAGTCATTATGACCATGCCATTCAATCATCTCATGAGGAACCCCACCATTTTTATGAATAGCATAAATAATTCCCTGCACACTTCTTGGAATAACTGCTCCCGAGAAATTCACTCCATATCCCATGGTATCACATGCTCTTATCTTTACTGGTATGTTGTATCGCTCTGATAATTTCATTAATTCAATACAAAACGGAACAACAAATCCATAAATATCAGCTCTTGTTATATCTTCAAGATGACAACGTGGACTAATCCCTTCGAGTAAACAGCTTTCAACAATTCCTAAATAATGCGCCATTGCTTGTCTTCTCGTCATCTTTAATTTCAGAAAAATATGGTAGTCTGAACAACTTACCAAAATACCAGTTTCTTTCATACCGATTTCTTTTACTAATTTAAAATCTTCTTTACTCGCACGAATCCAGCTTGTTACTTCCGGGAACTTGTACCCTCTTTCCATACATTTATAGACGGCTTCCTGGTCTTTCTTACTATATAGAAAGAATTCACTTGCCCGAATCATTCCATTTGGTCCACCTAGTCGGTGAAGGTAATCAAAGATTGTAACCATCTGCTCTACTTTATATGGTTCTCTAGATTGCTGCCCGTCTCGAAAAGTAGTGTCCGTGATAAATATGTCTTTTGGCATATTGTGTGGCACAATTCGATCATTAAATGGAATCATTGGTACCTCGGAATAGGGAAACATATTTCTAAAAACGTTGGGTTTTTCCACATCGTCTAAAATATAGATGTGTTCCTCGATTTCTAAAAGGTTGTTTTTCTCATTTAATGTGATTTTTCGTTCTTCAAATGTTTTTTCACTCATTATGTAGTCCTCCGTACAATGCCATTAATCATCATAATCAATATTGATCTCAATGTCAAACACAATTATTTACTGCATTATTGTATACAATTATACTTTGCTTGTCAATAAAAACATGAGCGTATATTTCTACTCGCTCATGTTTCGGATTATGACTTCATTTTTTTACGGATAATCAAATACGCTGCTAGTAAAAAGAACCCTGCACCTAAAATCCATTTTGGATCTACTTGTTCACCCGTATCAGGAGTATCATCAAGCGTTGCATCTTTCAGTTGTTGACCTTTCTTAGTTGCCAATAATTGACTCAACTCACCATCTGCCAAATAGATACCATAGGAAGAAAAGTGATCAAGTGAAACACTAAACCAGGTCTCATTATTTTCTTGATATAAGTTGACAAATCGTATCTCCAAATCATTGTTGGCATTTGTTGTGGCAACACACAATTCTTTACGATCAAGTTGTGAAAGGAACGACTCTGGTACCTTCACATGAAGTTCTATTGGAGAATTCCCAAGTTTTTCAATGGGAACCTCTCCTTTTTGTGTCATTAGAGAAAGGTCCATTGCCACAAATGCATCTTTTGAAAATGCTCCATATTTATCTTGAATCCTAACAGATAATTGATTAAGTGCCTCCTCAGACGGATTTATTGCAAGAATATAGTTTGAAGAAGTATCTAATCCTTTTATAATCACAGAATTTTGTGATATCTGCGGGTGTGTTGTGACAATCTCGTAGTTCGTATTAGAATTTTGACTCACCGACTCCGACTTTAAACTCAAGTTTGTTTCGCCAATCTGATAGGGAAGTCCATCAATCATAATTGTTTTCGCAAGATTCTTAGTGGTATCATTTCTCAAATCACCAATCCATGATAGCGAACCTGTCGTCCCACTTGTAGGAAGTTCTAGCACTTCATAAATACAACCCTTATGACCTAGTTTGCTCGAATCAAAAATTGTTTCTTTCATATCGGCCACCGTACCTGATACAATCACATTTGTGTTTTCATTAAAAACAGGGATACGATAATCCACATTTGCAATTCTTTTTGCTGATTTTTCATAAGAAATCTTTGGAATCTTACTTCCCAATAAATGTATGGTTTTGTATGCCGCTTTTTGAGTTGTATCGTAATATGCTCCTAATCCAATGGTTTCCACCAATGGGTGAATTCGTATATCCGTAAGCGGACAATTATAGAACGCTCGATCCTTAATTGCTGTAACAGAAACACCACCTGAAACCAATTTGAGGCTTGTGCAATTAGCAAACGCAGCTTCTTCGATTACTTGAACCGAATCCGGAATGGTAACTTTTTGAATTTGATCATTGTTTTCAAACACTTTAGGACCAATTTTCTTTACATTATCAGGAATTGTCAAATTTGAGCTATTTCCCTTATAGCCAATTAAAATTCCATCGCCAACTATAAGGAATGGATCTACATCACCATTTTCTCGCCAGTTATTATACCACTTTGTATTTGTAAACGCATCTGGTTCAATCGTTTCGACAGTTGTTGGAATATAAATAGAAGATAATTCTTTACAATAATAGAAACTTCCCACCCCTATATACTTCACAGATTCTGGCAGCTGAATTGATTTAATTGTAGACCTTGCAAAGGAAAAATCCCCCAATGTATCAACTGTATTCGGAATTGTAACACCTTTTATCTGTGAATTCAAATAAAAAGCTCGCTCTTTTATTCTTGTTTTATCATTATTTAAGGAATCTTTTGCATCTGCAATCATCATCTGATCAGAAGATGCATCTGTTCCACTCACAGTATTCTCGGAAGGATTTTGTTTCTGACCATCAAATACTTCAATTTTTTTGGTGTCCACCATCATTAATGCTTGCTTGGTAACAATTTGTGTCTGACCAATTAAATCCCCATCTACAATTTGTCCACTAAAATCACTTGTTACACTTGGCTCACTAGTCAGTTCGCTTGTTTCAACTACCTTTTCTTTTGTTTGTTCTTCCACTAATTCATCTTCTTGCAGTGCGATTTCTGTATTGCTTCGATCCTGCGCCTCATAAAATTCATAAGCTTTACTTCCAACAGGTGCTTCAATTACATATCTAACACATCCATCAAATGCGCTTGGGTGAATGCTTCTAACCGATTCAGGAATGACTACCTTAGTCAATTTCGAACAATTTTCAAACGCTTTAATATCAATTGACTGAACCGAATAAGGAATTGCAACCTGTAATAATGAACTACAATTCGAAAACGCATAGGCCGGGATTTTCTTCAGGTTTGAACTAAATCCAATACTTTCCAAGTTCTTACATCCCCAAAAAGCATATTGATGAATTGCTTCAACTGTTGATGGCATGCTATAATCCGACTTTTCTCTTCCGGCTAACATCTGTATTACTTCTTTTTTATCCGCTGAATAAATGACTCCATCTGCATGCGAAAAATAGGAATTTTTGGAATCAATTGAAACTGTTTTAAGTTTTGATGCGGATGCAAAGGCTCCAGAACCAATACTAAATACATTTGCTCCTAACTTTACATCTGCAAGTGTATCGCACATAGAAAATGCACCATCCCCTAAAGTCGTAAATCCGTCTGGAAGATATGCTCTATATAAAGAATCACAATTATAGAATGCATCACGTTCAATCTCTTTTAATGTTGATGGAAATGATATGGCAGAAATCCCACGTTGATTTGCAAATGCTTCTGAACCAATCTTCACCACTCCATCAGGAACAGACACGGAGGTAGCCGTGCCTGTATACTTAATCAATGTGTTGTTTGTAATCACAAAGTCATTCGTGCTATTACTAGCAAAAACCGTGACTATATTGGACTGAAAAACGAATACTGTTATGATCACAAATAAAACTCCAATTTTTTTAGCAAGTGTCCTTCTACTTTTCATATTATACAACTACTTTCGCTACTTTTTTAGAAGACCCTTTAACAAGAAACATAAAAATTGATAATAATGCTAATCCAATGGATAAGAACCATTTTGGATGAATACCATCCCCTGTCTTTGGAGTTGTATCTGCAACTGCACCTGCGCTCAAATTCGTAGTGTCAACATAAACAGCATAAGGTGAAAAATGTGGTGCAGTAAAAGACACGCAAGCAACATCATCAATGGTAATGAATTTCGCATTTAATTCATCTAATGCTCCATTTGTTACTGTTGCAACTTTGTTGTTTCCCGCATATGGAACCATAGCATCTGGTAACGGCATCGTAATGTTGACATTCATTCCAGCCGTGTCTTCGATTTTAGAAGTTCCTGTTTGATCATAGAGACTGATATCCATTGTAAAATATTTGATATTTTCTAGAGAACCATATTTATTAAGAAGAGCTTTTTCCATTTCCGTCTTGGTGGTTTGATTATCTGCAATCTTAACAACATAATTGTCTGTACTTCCTGCTACACTCGCAACCATTTTATCTACATTAGAGATTCCAGACTTGCTAGAATCCACGGTCGTTTTACTTGTTCCAGTACTAGTGGTTCCGGTTCCAGTTGTTCCTGTTCCGGTGGTTCCGGTTCCGGTTGTTCCGGTTCCAGTTGTTCCGGTTCCCGTCGTTCCAGTTCCGGTTGTTCCAGTTCCGGTTGTTCCTGTTCCAGTTGTGCCCGTTGTGCCCGTTGTTCCAGTGGTTCCAGTTCCCGTTCCTGTGGTTGGCGTAGTCGGTGTTGTTGGGGTCGTTGGAGTTGTTGGTGTTGTTGGGGTCGTTGGAGTTGTCGGCGTAGTCGGTTTTGTCGTTGTCTTCTCTTTATATTGAGCTACAATTGTTAAATTTGATGCAACCTCCTTATAACTTGGAATCCATTTTACAAAAGTATATCCTGTACGAGCAGGTGCTTCTGGTGGAATAGCGTCTTTTCCTTCTTCTACAATTTGCTTGTCAAGAACAACCGTTGCATCATAATTATAAAAGTAAACCGTAAACTTTCTTGGAATTTTGTCTGCTGTACCAAATCCCCATTTCAAAGCATACTCATGAGCTGCTGATCCTTCTTCACATTGAATATTCATACCCTTTATCATAGACAGGCTTCCATCTGTATTCTCAATTGTAAATGCCTTATCCGAGATATAGACTACACTTGCAGGAATCTTAATATCTGTTAATGCAGTATCTTTAAATGCATAGTCGTCAATACGCTTACAATAATCACCTATTTCACAATATGATAGATTGGTGCATCCTTCAAAACAAGATACTGGTACACCTGTTACTTTCGTTCCAGATAAATATACTTGCGTAACTCCAGTACAATCCATAAACGCTTTATCACGAATGGAGGTTACATCTGCCATTTCTTCAGAACGGATTTTACCTGTTCCAATAGACACTCCCCTTGTTTTTAAACACTCAATAATTGACGTTTTCTTCCCATCTGCTGTTCCAAAAATAATCGCATTTTCACATACAAAATTAGGATTTGTTGAAAAATCAACAGTTTCTAATAAATCACAGTCATAAAATGGCAATTCACCCATTGTTTTGAGAGTTTTAGGTAATACAACATTTTCAAGCGCATCACAATTTTCAAATGCACGATCTAGAATACTTTCTCCACCCTCTAATCCAGAACTTTCCATATTAACAGTGATCAGTCTTGGGCAATTTGAAAATGCCAACGTAGGAATTTTTACAACTGACTTTAGATTAATACTTTCAATGGATGGATTTTCCAAATACAAATCCTCCTTGATTGCATAAACACCTTTTGGAATGACTGGGTGAACAATTGCGTTCATAACAGCTTCCTCTGCTTCCGTATAGGATAGTTTGTTGGAAGATGTTAAATTATTGATATATTTGGTATAAGCACTTTGCGCAATTTCATTTTCTTTGGCAGCTACCAATGGGTATGGGGATTTCGAATAGCTACCGCCCGTTATATCTTCAATCTTTGGAGCGCTTGTAAGAGTTGCAATCGATGAAACAATTGCACCCGTTGTTTCATGTTTCTCAATATCTAAAACAACTTCTTGATTATTTGGAAATCCACTTAAATATGTTATATACTGTGTTGGTGCATCTACAGAATTATAATTATTATTCACATCCATAGCATACTTATATGGTTCACTTTCCGTTGAAATTGCACCTACAAAAGTAAGCTGTGTGGAAGCGTCATCAACCTGCGTATAGAACGCCTTTGATCCTATGGCGTCAATTGCTAGAGAATCTTTAAATTCAACATATCGTAGTGCCTTACATCCTAAGAATGCTTCTGCACCAATTTTGTTGACGGTCGAAGGAATTGATAAGGTCTCGATTGTCGTATTGTTTTTGAATGTTGTAGAATTAATTGCAGCAATATAATATTTACCAATATTTTCAGGTAAAATCACATCTTTTCCATCCCCTGATATCTTTTTGAAAATAGTCAGTTCATTCTTTGAATTAACACAATACAAATATCCATTTACAATTTTCTCAAATAAATCTGTATACCCCGTATCTAAATAACTAAACGATAATTCATGATTGGTGGCATATGTATGTGCTTTTGAGATATTATAACCAATGATTACAAACGAATTTGAAATTTTATAATCTTCTGGAAAAGCTTCATATGCACCAAGATTTAACGGATCAAATGTATCCTTTGCTCCGCCTTCATGACTACATTCGAATGCAAGTAATTTGCTTGGCATCTTAACCGTAATTAAGGACGAACAACCCATGACATTATTTGCCTTAAATATATCCGTATCTTTTGCATTCTTCGTTAATGCAAGGTACTCTAAGGAAACACATCCATTAAACAGATGTTCCACCGCACCTATATTGGTAATATTATCTGGCAATGACATTTGTTTTAGTGTCGAACAACCATAAAACACCCCACTACCAATTTGGTTCAGACTTGTATTTCCATCATTATTAACTCCAAAAATATTCACTGCAGTCAGTTTTGGACATTCCGAAAAACAATAATCCCCTATTTTCTCAACTTGATCAGGAACTTTTACAGAACTTAAATAAGCGCACTTAGCAAATGCATATGCACCGATTTCCCTTAAGTTTGTTCCCTCCTTCATTGTTACTGTTGTAAGTTGATTACAGTTATAAAACGCATAGTTTCCAATGGATTTTACATTTGTATCAATCGAAATCGATTTCATCTGGCAACCTTTAAATGCATTGTTACCAATTGCTAAAATATGATCTGGAATAACAAGTCCTGTGAAGTTTCTAGCACCTTCAAATACTCCAAGACCTGTTTCATCATACGCTCCTCCACCAGAGGCATTTGGAATATATTTTTTACTACCTACGTACTGGACTTTAACATCCATTTGTTTCTTCTCAGTACGAACAACTGTATCTAAACTATCAAACAGTTTCTTGCTACTCCATAAATTGTAATTACTTCCAAGACATGGTGTGATTTCATCCACCATAATGGTTTTACCTGCTTCATCTTTGAGTAAATTTCCATCCGCGTCTCGTGATTCGATTTGACCCGAAACAAAGGATAAATATTTTCCATTTTCCCACACTGCACGAAGTGCGCCAACACTTGCATCAAATTGAAAAGCTTTAATTGTAGATGGAATTGTTAATGAGCCTGATGAAATGTAATTATCGACATTATAATACGCCAATACACCTGTGTATTCGGCCTCTTTTTGAACATATGCAATTCGATAAGTTCCATCTTTATCTGCAAATATTGGAGTTGTAGGATCTGTATAGACTGGAATAACAGCATCTGGGTCCGCCGACACAATAAAGGAATCGGCTTTTGCTTCTTGTACGGGGATTGCTGCAACAATCAACGCACTAATCATAAATATGGCTGATAATGTTCCAAAAACGACTCTTTGAAGTTTGTTTTTCTTCTTTTTATGGCTTTTCACTTTTTTCATGTCCATATCCTCATCACTTCATTTTTTTTGCAACTACAACAAATCTTCCATTTTCATCTTCATAATCACAAGTTGATAATGTTAATAATTGATCTCCATAGTTCGCTTTTACACCCGTATTATATATAGAAATCAATTCCATTTCTTTCATATATGCATTAAACTCTTTTTCATTATAAGCTTCTATAAACTCGTAATACTTAAATACAATTTCATCTTTTCGAAATACTTTTGATTGAAACACATACATCACTTCATAGGAACCAGTCTCATAGATTGTATCAAACTGAATTTCCTTATGTTTCAGGTAATAATCCCGATCTTTGTACTTTGTTAAGCTGCCAAACATCTTGCCCGACTTCATATTATGACCATAAATAATGAAGTTTGTACTTGGCTTTTTCACATCGCACTCACTATCCATAAACAATGCACCATTCTTATCTTCTTCTTGATTTACATTGTGTGACAAATAGTAATCTTCGTTCTGCGTCTGCATAATTGGATAATCAATTATAGTATCGTCAATTTTGAGCCATCCGATTAGATTTTTATTCTGATTATATAAACTTTTATAAGAATCTAGTATTTTATAGTACTTTTTTTCACCGGTTTTCTCATCAATGGATTCAATCACCTGATCTGAGTACATATTATTTAGTGTTTCGTTATCCTTGATATTCGCCATTTTTTTAGCTCTTATATCACTTTGATATGCTTCATATGCATACGCCCCAAAATAAACCAAACAAACAATCGCACCAATTAGAACAATTGCTTTCACTAAACGATGAAGTAAACGTTTTTTGGCAGGAATTTCAATATTTTTATGAGTGTCCTTGCTTTCGCTAATGTCCTTGCTTCCATTAATGTCCTTAATTTCTCTAATTTCTTTGGATTTTTCAACGTTTGGATTGCTCATTTCTTGACTGACATCACGTATACGCTTAACTTGTTTAAGCATTGAAACCCGTTCAAAAATTTGATCATCAAAATCTCTACCCATCTGGGAATAGAACTGAATGTTGCCAGACTCAATTTCCTGATAAAGCCTAAGAACTTGAGCGTCATCTGATAGATTATATTGATTTTTCAACTTACGAATAAGCTCTTGATCTTTAAGCCTTGCTTTATCCTGTTCCATGAAAATCTTCTCACTTTCTATATAGTTACATTTTACTATATATCGGAATAAATTCAAGTGTTTAACTAGATATTGGTCTATTACAACAAAAAAGGGCTTTCGCCCTTTTTGCATAATTCAGTATTCTTAATTATGGTTTTACAACAATATTAATAATTCTTCCTGGAACATAGAGTTCTTTCACTACTGTTCCTACTAAACGATCCCCTAGTGCCTCTTTACCAGCCAAAACAGCTTGTTCTGAAGATGCATCTGCCGGAATCGTAATCACAATTTTTGTTTTTCCATTGATTTGAACGGCAACTTCAAGTTCATTTTCAACCAATGCACTTTCATCTACAACTGGCCACGCTTGGTGGAATACACTTCCACTACCACCTAATTCAGCAAATAATTCTTCTGCTAAATGTGGTGTAAACGGTGCTAAAAGAATCGTAAAGGTTTTTAATGTTTCTTTATCCACTCCACCTTTTTTAGCAAAATCAATTAACTTATTGTTATATTCCATAAATCCAGATACAACTGTATTTAAGCTAAATGTCTCAAGTCTTTGCGTAATTGTTTGAACCAAGTAATTTCTGATTTTCTTAAGTTCCGCTGTTTCTTCCACATTCTGATCTTTTTGTTCCATTACAAGATTATAAAATTTTGTAATAAATCGATACACACCGTCGATTCCACGATCATCCCATTCAGAGTCTAATTCTGGTGGACCTACAAAAAGTTCATACATCCTTAATGCATCACAGCCATAATCTCTTACCAAATCATCCGGTGACACTACGTTCCCTTTTGATTTAGACATTTTCACACCATTTTTTCCGGTAATCATTCCTTGATTAAATAGCTTCTGGAATGGCTCCTCAAAATCAAGAACACCGATATCATACAAAAATTTTGTGTAAAATCTTGAATATAATAAGTGAAGTACTGCATGTTCAACACCACCAATATACATGTCTACTGGTAAGTATTTCGAAGCCTTATCCTTACTTACTAATTCTTCTGTATTGTGAGAATCCACATATCTTAAGAAATACCATGATGATCCTGCCCATTGAGGCATTGTATTGGTTTCTCTCTTGGCTGGTTTGTTACAAATTGGACAAGTAGTATTGACCCACTCATGAATATCTGCAAGTGGTGATTCACCTGTTCCAGTTGGCTGATAAGATTCTACTTTCGGAAGTAATAATGGTAATTCTTCTTCCGGAACTGGAACACAACCACAACTATCACAATGAATAATTGGAATTGGTTCTCCCCAATAACGCTGTCTAGAAAATACCCAGTCCCTTAATTTATAGTTCGTTGTTTTCTTGCCAAATCCCATCTCCTCAATCATCAATGGAGCTTCTTTTTTCAAAATACTTGATTCCATTCCATTCCATTGCCCAGAATTAATCATCAGTCCGCTTGCTTGCGTATAAGCCTCTTCCATATTTTCAATTTCAACGCCATCTTTTGCAATGACCTGAACAATTGGAATACCAAACTTTTTGGCAAATTCAAAATCTCTGTCATCATGAGCAGGAACACACATAATTGCACCCGTTCCATAATCCGCTAATACATAATCCGAAATCCAGATTGGAACCAATGCTTTATTCAGTGGATTAATTGCATAACTTCCAGTAAATACGCCTGTTTTTTCTTTATCCTGTAGACGATCTACATTGGATTTCATAGAAGCATCAAATATATATTTTTCCACTTCCGCTTTTTGATCACTCGTTGCAAGCTTTGCTGCAAGCTCATGTTCTGGAGCTAATACCATAAATGTCGCCCCATACAAAGTGTCTGGACGAGTTGTATATACTGTGATTTTCTCTGACGATTGATCCACTGCGAAATCAACTTCTGCACCATAGGATTTTCCAATCCAGTCCGCTTGCATTTTCTTCACTTTTTCAGGCCAGTCTAGTTGATCTAAATCTGCTAATAAACGGTCTGCGTATTGTGTGATTTTCAACATCCATTGCTTCAGATTTTTCTTTGTTACATCTGCTCCACAACGTTCACAGGTTCCATTCACCACTTCTTCATTTGCAAGTCCCGTTTTACAAGAAGGACACCAGTTAATTGGCATTT
>CAZWNX010000046.1:15093-16429 GCA_964635395.1 uncultured Lachnospiraceae bacterium | reverse complement strand
GAGCTTCTATGCCTGGAATGATGGATACCATTTTAAATTTAGGACTGAATGACGTTTCGGTTGAAGGATTTGCAAAGAAAACGAATAATCCAAGATTTGCATATGATTCTTATAGAAGATTCATTCAGATGTTTTCGGACGTTGTAATGGAAATGAGTAAAACATTTTTTGAAGGTATTTTGGATGATGTGAAGGAAGAAAAGGGTGTTCAGTTTGATACAGATTTAACAGCTGAAGATTTAAAAGAATTAATTGAAAAGTATAAGGCAATTTATAAAGAAAAGATGGGTGAAGAATTTCCACAGGACCCTAAGAAGCAATTAATGGAAGCGGTAAAAGCAGTGTTTCGTTCGTGGGATAATCCCAGAGCAATTGTATATCGCCGTATGAATGATATTCCAGGTGATTGGGGAACGGCAGTTAATGTTCAGGCTATGGTATTTGGTAATATGGGTGAGACATCAGGTACGGGTGTTGCATTTACCAGAAATCCGTCAACAGGTGATGATGGAATCTATGGCGAATATTTGATTAATGCTCAGGGAGAAGATGTTGTAGCAGGAATAAGAACACCACTTTCTATTGAAAAATTAGAGCAAGATTTACCAGAATGTTATAAAGAGTTTATGCAAATAGCCAATAAGTTAGAAGAACATTATAAAGATATGCAGGACATGGAGTTTACCATTCAAGAGGGCAAATTATATTTCTTACAGACGAGAAATGGTAAAAGAACAGCGCCAGCTGCTTTGAAAATTGCATGCGACTTGGTTGATGAAGGGAAAATTACAAAAGAAGAAGCATTGACAAGAATTGATGCAAAATCGCTTGATCAATTGTTACATCCAACGTTTGATGTTGCTGCTCTAAAAGCAGGAAAGGTGCTTGGAAAAGCATTGCCAGCATCTCCTGGAGCGGCAGCAGGAAAAGTATATTTTACGGCAGAAGACGCAAAAGAAGCGGAAAAAAGAGGCGAAAGAGTTATCTTAGTTCGTCTTGAAACATCTCCTGAAGATATCGAAGGAATGAGTGCAGCAAAGGGTATTTTGACAGTTCGTGGAGGAATGACTTCGCACGCAGCAGTGGTTGCTAGAGGAATGGGAACGGCATGTATTTCTGGATGTGGAGAAATCAAAATCAGTGAGGTTAATAAAGTATTTGAACTTGGTGGTGAAGTGATTCGTGAAGGCGATTACCTATCACTAGATGGATCAACTGGAATCATCTATCTTGGTGATATTAAGACGGTTGAGGCTTCGGTGAGTGGCTATTTTGCAAGGATTATGGAGTGGTCAGATCAATATAGAACACTTCAAATTAGAACCAATGCAGATAC
>CAZWNX010000046.1:0-14993 GCA_964635395.1 uncultured Lachnospiraceae bacterium | reverse complement strand
TTATGGAGTGGTCAGATCAATATAGAACACTTCAAATTAGAACCAATGCAGATACACCAAAAGATGCTGCAAATGCAATTAAGCTAGGAGCTCAGGGAATTGGTTTGTGCAGAACGGAGCATATGTTCTTTGATCCAGATCGAATTCCTAAAATTCGCAAAATGATATTAAGCTGTAGTGTTGAGGGACGGGAAGAAGCACTTAGTGAATTATTAGAATTTCAAAAGGCTGATTTTAAGGCGATGTATGAAGTGTTAAAAGAAATGCCAATGACAGTGCGTTATTTAGATCCACCACTTCATGAATTTGTTCCTACATCGGATGAAGATATTATTGCTTTGGCAGAAGATATGAATATTACAGTCGAGGAAGTAAGAATTACTTGTGAAAATCTTCATGAGTTTAATCCTATGATGGGACATAGGGGGTGCCGTTTAGCAGTTACCTATCCAGAAATTGCAAAGATGCAGACCAGAGCAGTTCTGGAAGCGGCAATCGAAGTGAAACAGGAAAAAGGCTATAACATCATTCCGGAAATCATGATTCCGCTCATTTGTGAGAAGAAAGAGTTGCAATATGTGAAAGCGATTGTAATTGAAACAGCTGAACAGGTGAAGAAAGAAATGAATTCTGATATCGAATACCACATAGGAACAATGATTGAGATTCCAAGAGCTGCGTTGTTGGCAGATGAAATTGCTAGTGAAGCAAAATTCTTCTCATTTGGAACAAATGATCTGACGCAGATGACTTATGGTTTCTCGAGAGACGACGCAGGAAAATTCTTGGATTGCTATTATATGAGTAAAATTTTCGAATCAGATCCATTTGCAAGACTTGATTTAAATGGTGTAGGTCAGTTGATTGAAATTGCAGTCAAAAAGGGCAGAGAAGTAAATCCAAATCTAAAATTAGGTATTTGTGGAGAACACGGAGGAGATCCAAGTTCGATTGAATTTTGTAATCGAATTGGGCTTGATTATGTATCATGCAGCCCGTTCAGAGTTCCGATTGCAAGACTCGCAGCAGCTCAGGCAGCAATAGCAAGTAAAAAAATGTAAGTAAGAAATTGTAAGTGAAAAAACGAATAAATCATTGAAAAATGGGAACTCCCTTGAGCATAGAGATATTGTCTCAATGGAGTTCTTCTTGTATACGATTATGTTCGCTGTTAATCGGTATACAAGATAACGATAAAAAAGTGGAAACGCATTAAAAGGTGAAGGAAAATGAATGATTTCTTGTATA
Source organism: uncultured Lachnospiraceae bacterium (assembly GCA_964635395.1). Lineage (GTDB taxonomy): Bacteria > Bacillota > Clostridia > Lachnospirales > Lachnospiraceae > CAZWNX01. Next base: position 13,745 of record CAZWNX010000046.1, on the reverse strand, counting down.
CAACCATTTGACAATGGAGTAATAATATGACAAAATATAAAGGCAATAAAGGATTGTATGAATTGAAATAATAAAACACAAAAAATTGAGGAATTCGTATGAACAATAATGATTTAAGAGCACCAAAAGATGCAATCCCAAAAAGACCTGGATTTTATATAATAAAAGATAAGATGCTAGAGGCGACTATTCGTGCAGATCAGACAAGATCGCAAGAAACCTATTTAAATGATGGGCGACTTGAAAATGCGGCCAAAATTGTTGGTAATATTCAAGATGGCGAAATGCTTTCGCTATTAGGTAATGCCAAGGGGTTTCGAGAAATGGTTCATAGTATTGGTGTTTCGATTACTTCTGAGAATGAGAAAGCTTGTATGCAATTTAAACTGATTTTCTACGGTGAGCATCAGTCGGATTCAAGTGGGACCACTGAATTACTAACGATTCTGACAGATGGAATCGAAAAAAGGATACTATTAGATGATATTCAGTGGTCAAATGAAGATCGGGTTTTAGGGCAGTTTGCATTTTTGTTTCCGAAAGATCTTCAGTATGCCAAGGCTAGCGTTAAGCTCTATGTGAAAGAGGGGTATAAAGTTCCACTTGAAGAAGAGATGACGAGTCCTGACTTAATGACACAGAATTATATGGATTTGATAGCGAAGTCCTTGATAACGACTGGTAATAATGGGAGAATAAAGAAGGTTATCGAAAAAATGGTAAATGGGGAACGGGTTAATCTTGCATTTATAGGTGGGTCCATAACGCAAGGGGCAGGAGCGGTTCCGATTGCAAGGGCGTGCTATGCATATTTGTTCTATCAGGCGATTGCAAACGAATTTGGTGTGAGTGAGGCAAAACTAGGTTATGTAAAGGCTGGAATTGGTGGTACGTCGTCGGAATTAGGAGTTGTCAGATATGATTTAGATGTACTTGGTAATGGTGAATATGACCCGGATCTTGTGGTAATTGAGTTTGCGGTGAATGACGAAGGGGATGAGACAAAGGGAGAGTGTTATGAGGGATTAGTTCGTAAGACGTTAAGTGGCCGTAGAAATCCGGCAGTAATTCTTTTGTTTTCAGTTTTTGCAGATGATTCCAACCTTGAGGATAGATTGATACCCATTGGAGAGACCTACGATTTGCCAATGATTAGTATTAAGCGAGCAGTGACAGAACAATTTTATCGAAGCTACGAAGAAGGTAAAGTGATTTCGAAAGCGATGTTCTATTATGATGCATTTCATCCTTCAAACCTTGGGCACAAGGTTATGGCGGACTGTTTAATAAATTATGTTCGAGAAGTAAACCGGCAAACGTTACAGATAGATCCATTTGCTACAAGTGATTTATTTCCAATTGCGAAATCTTCGGATTTTGAAAATGTTATTTTTTTTGATCGTAATAATTGTACAGATCACTGCAATCATCTTGTCGAAGGATCATTTAGTGAATATGATCAGGAATTACAATGCGTGGAGAGAAATCAAGATTCATTCCAAACACCCGTTTTTTCACATAATTGGATGCATAGAAAATGTGCCGAGAATTCCAATGTGCAGTTAGATTCAAGGGATTTTTCGTTTGAAATAAACTGTAAAATACTAATGATCGTAATGAAAGATTCAGGAAACAGTGATTTTGGCAAAGTGAAGGTGTATGTGGATGGTATGGTTACAAGGGTTTTGGATCCTTTGGAAATCGGATGGACACATTGTAACGCATTGATTGTGTTGCGTGAGAAAAAGTCCAAAGATCATGTGATTCGTATTCAGATGGTAGAATCAGATCAAAATAAGGCATTTACCATTCTTGGATTTGGGTATGTTCAATAATTCAATACTAAAATGAAAGACTATAATAATTTATGGAGAAGTGTGATATGAACTTTACATTAGCGGATTCGTCAAATGTTGCTGGATTTTATTATGAAAAATCGGCATTCAGTGGTGTCAAAAAAATAGCGGATAAGGTAAGGGAAGATGTTCGCAAAGTGTGTGGATTCTTGCCGGAACGAATAGAAGATAGAAATCAATTATCAGATGTTGCAGTGTTTTTTGGAACAATAGGACAGAGTGATGTAATTGATGAGCTAGAAAAGAGTGGACAAATTAATTTGGTTGAGATTCGCGGAAAAAGGGAAGTGTATGGTTTCTTTTTGGTTTCAAATGTCAGTAACCAGGTAAAACAAGGACTTGTTATTGTCGGAAGTGATAAGCGAGGGACCATATATGGTTTATTTCACATATCTGATTTATTAGGAGTTTCACCACTTGTTAACTGGTCGCACTGTTATCCACAAACGAAAAAAAGTATTGTGATTATGAAAAAGGACGAGATTGTTACAAAGGAGCCGTCGGTTGAATATAGGGGGTTTTTCATCAATGATGAATGGCCTGCGTTTGGCAACTGGTGTATGAAGCGATTTGGCGGAATGAATGCAACGATGTATGAGCATGTATTTGAGTTACTCCTTAGAATGCGGGGAAATTACCTGTGGCCAGCAATGTGGGCTTCTTGTTTTGCAAAGGATGGTCCAGGGCTAGCAAATGCAGAGTTGGCTGATGAATTTGGAGTGGTTATGGGATTGTCCCATCATGAGCCATGTCTTCGTCATGGAGAAGAATACTCCCATGTTAGAGGAGCGGATTCAATCTATGGAGATGCTTGGAATTTCAGGTCAAATGCTGAGGGGATTACTCGTTTTTGGGAAGATGGCTTAAAAAGAAATGGTCACTTAGAAAATGTTATAACGATTGGAATGCGTGGGGAACGTGACTCGACGATTATGGGTGACGAGGCGACCCTTTCAGACAATATTGAATTATTAAAAGATGTGATCCAAACACAGCATAAGCTTATTCAAGAATGTGTAGATGAGGACCTGTCAAAAGTACCTAGATTGCTTGCACTTTATAAAGAAGTTGAAGCGTTCTTTTATGGGGATGAACAATCGAGGGGACTGCTAGGATGGAAAGAGCTTGAAGAGGTTATATTATTATTGTGTGATGATAATCACGGATATTTAAGAACAGTTCCTGATCAAGAAATGCGTAAGCATCCTGGTGGGTATGGGATGTACTATCATTTTGATTATCATGGAGACCCAATTTCTTATGAGTGGACAAATTCAACATACCTTCCAAGAGTTTGGGAACAGATGACCATGGCTTATGAATCGGGAATCCGTAAGTTATGGATTGTAAATGTAGGGGATCTTGGGTTGCAAGAATTTCCGTTGTCCTATTTCATGCAACTGGCATATGATTATGATACTTGGGGTGTAAGTGCGCCTAATTCAACGCAAGCTTTTACGAAACTTTGGATGCAAAAGCATTTTGGAACCACGTTTTCGTTGGCCCAAATCGATGAACTTTGTGAAATATATAGTATTTATACGCGTATTAATCATAATCGAAAACCAGAGCATCTTGGAGATAACGTTTATCATCCTGTTCACTATGACGAGTCTTTTAGAGTATTAAAGCAAATTCATAAGGTGATGGAGATGTGTCAGCAACTGCTTATGGTTTGCAACGAAGAAACCGATGGTTCTTTTTATGAACTGATTTATTATAATCTTATGGCATCCATGAATCTTCATAAACTATGGATTTATACTGGTTGGAATCATTACTTATCAGAAAGAGGGGTGCTAGCAGCCAATGATTGTGCGAGTATCGTATGCGACTGTTTGCAAAAAGATGAGGACTATAAAGAGAAGCTCCATACTGTTTTGGGAGGAGCGTTCTATGGATTTGGGCTGGCAAGTCATATTGGATTCAAGCATTGGAATGATGAAGAGTCTAGGAACCCAGTTCTGCATACGGTATTACCTAGGAAAAAGCCCTATGCAATTGTTGGAATTATGAATAAAGAAGCATATACAAGTGGAGAAGAGTGGACAAAAAAGAAGTTGGTTACAGATGATTTTCTAGATCCAAGATGTAGCCAATTTGAACTGTATATTGCACTTGGAAGCGAAATGGATTTGGAATACAAGATTGAGAGTGATCAAGAGTGGATTCAATTAGGAGAGGAAGAAGGCACGCATAGTTTATTAAGCAGCGACAAGATCAAACGGATTTCAGTTCGGGTTGCGCGGGAACAAATGCCCGATTCTGGTTTAGTTGTGGGAAATGTATATATCAATCTCATATCAACAAATGCTAAGGTTCATGTGGAAATTCCGGTTTCGTTAAGTGCAAATAAAAAGCCGTACCAAGTGATTCGGGCAACGGAATATGCTCAGATACATGAGGTGAACGAGACGAAGTTTGTTTGTTTAGACAAGCTTGGAAGAGATTTTGACGCAATGAAATTATTCCCGGTTCTATCAGATTTCTCGTGTAAGGATGTTGTAAAAGACGATATTCCATACTTAGAATATGATGTAACAGTATCAGAGGGCGGAGATTATCTTGGACAGTTTTACCTTGTACCAGCAAATCCACTCTATAGACACTTAAAGCCATGTTTTTGTTTTACTTGTAATGGTGAAGTGTACGAAAGAGCTATTTTGAGTGATTACTATGAGGTGGGGACAAGTCGGGAATGGGAACGAGGGGTAGTTGAACATGTAAGAATTCATGAAGAGCAAGTATTTATGAAAGAGGGACAGAATAAAATCAGAGTATACTATAAAACGCCTGGACTTGTGCTAGAAAAAATGGTGTTTGCCAAAAAAGAAGAAGCATTCAAAAAATCTTTTTTGGGTCCAATTGAATAATTCCGACATAAGATGTGTATGGAAATGCTAAATCCGGCTTTTCGAAGGTGTATAAACCTAGAAAAGCCGGATTTTTTATAGAATTGTTGTATTACAAAAGTATGCATTGTGTTTGGTCATTACTTCCCCGCAGCGGCTAAATCCGGCCGTAATATGCTGGGATGTTTTCTTTTCTAGGTTATGCCAATCTCTGGCAATAAGAGCATTTAGAAGTTCACGATGCTGTTGATACAAAATATCAATCGGATCTGAATTATATCGAACAAGTAATGTACGAAAGCGTAGGTAGTGTTGATTCATGGACGTAATAGTGTTCCATACGCTTGCTTTCCCTGCCAGTTCAAAGAGTTTTGCGTGAAAAGCATTATCTAATTGGATGAAATCCCATTGGGCTTCTTGGGTATCGGTTCTATTTACTAATTGTTCTTGCTGATTTAGAAGTTGCTCGAGAGCAAGAGCGTAGTAGGATGTGAAATTTGGGCATAATTCCTTCAACACGGAAAGCTCGAGGGAATGTCTTATGAATACCGAGTCAGATACTTTGCTGAGATCAATTAGAGAGACAAAGCTACCAATATGAGGGCGCACTTCTAAAAAACCTTCAGAAACTAATGCTTTAATAGCATCCCTTATGGGAGTTCTTGAAATTCCATATTTCTCAGAAATTTGTAATTCGCTTATCATTGTTCCGGGTTCAAGATCAAGGTATAGAATATCTTTCTTCAAGTCGTTGTATACAGCTAATGAATTCATAGATTAAACGGACCTCCGAATAGTGGGTTATATTCTAGTAAATACGAGTGTTTACCAGTCTACTTAAGTTAACCATAAACTGCTGATTATTGCAAGAATAAGAAAATGAAAAAACAAGAAATGGACTGAAATATAGAGAATAATGACTAATTATTAAAACTGATGTATAAAAGAAAAGTAAACAAAAAGAAGGCGTGTTTATTGGGAAGTATTTATGAAAATAGTGAGAAGTGAAAAAGAGTATTGACACTTGTATACAAGTGTGGGAAAATCAACAAGAATCAGAACTGTAAGAGGGATTATTGAAGTATATGATTTAGGAGGAAGAAGGTATGGGAGAACGCAAGAAGAAAATGAGCAGTGCGAAGCATAATCAACCACTGATGGCTCATATAAGAAAATATTGGCAACTCTATTTATTTATGTTGATACCAATTGTTTATTTTGTGGTGTTTCGATATTTGCCAATGTTTGGAAGTGCGATTGCATTTCGTAAATATCGGGCAGGAAGTAGTTTGTTTGGTGATCGGTATGTAGGACTTCGGTATTTTGAACAATTCATTCGTGACCAGAGCTTTTGGAGAGCATTTAGAAACACATTAACGTTGAACTTGTCCTATTTGACGGTGCGATTTCCACTTACACTGATTTTTGCACTATTGTTGAACGAAATACGCAAGCTCCATTGGAAGAAATTTGTTCAAACAGTGTCTTATCTTCCACATTTTATTTCCATGGTCGTGATTGCTGGAATGGTGAAAGAAATTGTATCTGCCAATGGACCAATCAATCAGTTGGTTAAATTCTTTGGTGGTGATCCAATAACGTTTATGTCGGCACAGGAGTGGTTTCCAACAATCTTTATAACGTCAGGAGTCTGGCAGGCACTTGGTTGGGGAACAATTATGTATTTGGCTGCAATATCAAGTATTAACCCTAGTTTGTATGAAGCAGCCAAAATGGATGGAGCGAATAAATTTCAACAAGCTTTATACATTACAGTTCCCTGTATATTGCCTACCATAACAACGCTTCTAATATTGGATATTGGTGGACTAGTTGGATCGGGAGCAGCATTTGAGAAAGTATTCTTATTATACAATTCCATGATTTATGAAAGTTCTGATATTGTTTCAACGTTTGTATATCGTATGGGAGTTGGGTCGAGCAATTATAGTTATGCAACAGCAGTCGGATTGTTTGAGGGAATGATTAATTTGGTACTACTTACAGTTGCCAACAAATTATCCAAAAAAGTATCTGGCAGTGGATTATGGTAAGGGGGTAGAACAATGACCAAATTGAAAGAATCAAAAAGTTATAAGGTTTTTAAGGTTGTGAATACAATACTAATGATTTTAATCTCGGCAGCAACATTGTATCCGTTTTTATACTTAGTGGCACAGTCCTTTTCATCGGAAGCTGCAATATATGCAGGGAAGGTAACAATATTACCGGTTGATTTTACAGCATCCACGTATCTATCTGTGTTGTCTAAGGGCGAATTTATCTTATATTACAAGAATACAATTTTATATACTATATTTGGAACAATAATTTCAGTTATGTTAACCGCAATGCTTGCCTATCCTTTATCAAAGCCAAAACTTAGATTAAATAAATATATTGCGCCGTTCATTATTTTCACAATGTATTTTGGAGGAGGTTTAATTCCTAACTTTGTGTTGATGAATAAACTAGGACTTCGTAATACGGTTGCAGCATTTGTGATTCCTGGATTAATCAGTACCTATTATGTATTGTTGATGCGATCATTTTTTACTGGAATGTCGTCAGAAATTGAAGAAGCTGCTGAGATTGATGGACTTGGAAAAGGTGGAGTGTTTTTCAAAATTATTCTTCCTTTATCAAAACCGATTCTGGCAACAATGACATTATTTTATGGGGCGGGATACTGGAGTAACTGGTTTAGTGCATTTTTGTATTTGGATGATAAGAGTAAATGGCCAGTTGCTTACTATTTAAGACAGATTATCTTAGGAGCTACAACAACGAGTGAAGTTGGTGCAAATGATGCTGCAAGTGCCCAAATTGCAGCGAATATAAGGTCGTGTTCCATGGTTTTAATGGTTATTCCTTTATTGATTGTCTATCCATTTGTGCAAAGATATTTTGTACAGGGAATGATGCTTGGTGGGGTAAAGGAATAGCAGACAAAGTGATATATGCTCTGCCATATGTGCAGAGATTATATATAACAATTACTCATAAATTTATAGGAGGATTAAGAAATGAAAAAGGGTTTATGTTTATTGCTGAGTGCAGCAATGATTGCCTCATTGATGGGTTGTTCTAAGACCGACAGTGAAGTAAAAGAAACAACGCAAACATCAGAAGTTACAGAAGCGACAGAAGTTGAAGAAGATTTGGATTATGAATTTGGAGAGCATTTTAAGTCAGACGAACCAGTAGCCTATAGCATGTTCTGGAGTGATCATGAAGCTTATCCGATTACGGAAAACTGGAAATTGTTCAGCAAAATCGAAGAGCTTACAAATGTTAAGCTAGATATTTCAAAACATACGATTGCACGTACAGATTATGATGAAAAGAAGGCACTTATGATTAGCTCAGGAGAATCTGCTTATATTGTTCCTAAAACATATGATGAAAATCAATTTGTTGATGGTGGAGCAATCGTTGCAATTTCAGACTATACAAAATACATGCCAAATTATACGGCGTTTGTTGAACAATACCAATTAGGACCAGACCTTCAAACAATCGAAAAAGAAGATGGAAAATATTATCGATTACCAGGTTTGAAAGAAACATCAGAACAAGAATATACCTTTATGATTCGTAGCGATCTCTTTGATGCAGCTGGCGTGGATTACAAAACACTTGAAAAGGATTGGAATTGGCAAGGTCTGTTAGATGCACTTGTAAAAGTAAAAGCATATATGGTTGCTGAGGGTATGTGTAAAGAAAGCGATTATATTTGGACGGAAAGATGGCAGGGTGATGATGGTTCGGGTGGTAATCTCCTGAAACTAGTAGGAGCTACTTATGGTGTACGTTCTGGATGGGATGTAGCAGATGGAATGCAGTTTGATAGAGAAAAAGATGAATGGTTTTTCTCTGAAACAACCCCAGAGTATAAGGAGTATGTAACACAGTTACACAAATTTGTTGAAGCAGGAATTCTTAATCCAGAGTCTTTTACGATAACCGATGAACAATCCTGTGCAAAATTCTATAATGGCGAAAGTGTGATGCTTGGTGTCAACAAATCAATGCTTACGACCTATCAGGAAAACCTTGATTCAACACTTGGCAAAGACAAGTACGGTGTGTATCAGATCGTGTATCCAGTTGGAAAAAATAAATATACCGCAGAAAGCGCACGCTTAGAAAATGGTATTATGATTTCATCAAAAGCATTAGAAGAACTTGGTGAAGAAGATTTCATCAAAATGTTACGATTTATCGATTGGTTATGGTATTCTGAAGAAGGTAAAACACTTGCAAAATGGGGTGTTGAAGGAGAAACTTACGAAGTAGCAGAAGATGGAAGCAAAACCTTACTTCCACAGTACTACTGTGGTGGCTTATCCATTCCACAGACTTCAGAGGATCAAAAAGATATGAGAATTGAATATGGCTATGCGGGTGGAGTATTCACTTATGCTGGAACCTATGATCAAGTTACTGACAACTACTCAGATACATTAAAAGAGTATTTTGATCGAGTATCTAATTACCGTGAAGTTGCACCAGTTCGTCCAGCAGTATCTGGATCAGAAGAAGATAATGAACAAATTAACTTAATTAAGACTCCTCTTATTGACAATGTTAACTCTTGGACCTTACAATTTATTACAGGTCAAAAAGATATTGAAAAAGACTGGGATACTTATGTAATGAGTTGTGAGAATTTAAACAGTCAGCAATTAGTTGATTTATACAACGAAATTTACACAAGAAATAAAAAATAAAGACATAAAGAAATGAGCAAGACTTGAAAAAGAATAAATGGCTCCCTGAAACATTTCAGGGACCATTTTTTCAAGCGTTTGCCATTACGAAGGAGATACTGCTATGAAGATGTCATTCCGATGGTATGGAAGCGACAATGATAGTGTTACATTGGAACAAATCAGACAAATTCCGGGTGTGACGCAAATTGTATGGGCTTTGCATAATAAGCAGCCAGGAGAAGTGTGGAAAATTGACGAGATTCAAAAAGTCAAAGAAGAGTTAGAACAATATGGTTTTGGAATGGAAGTTGTTGAATCTGTCAATGTGCATGATGATATCAAAATCGGTCTTGCTTCAAGGGACCAATATATTGAGAATTATTGTACGACTCTTCGCAATTTAAGTCAGTTTGGTGTAAAGGTTGTTTGCTATAATTTTATGCCGATTTTTGATTGGACAAGGACGGACCTTTATTATCCATTGCCAGATGGTTCAACAGCACTTTTTTATGGAAAAAATAAAATTATGGATGACCCTGAACAAATGGCAGAGTATATTATGAAAAATTCGGAGGGGTATATCTTACCTGGTTGGGAACCAGAACGAATGGCAAATCTTAAAAAATTATTTGATCAATACAAAGATGTTGATAAAGAAAAGCTATGGGCAAATTTGAAATACTTTTTAGAGAAAATATTGCCTGTATGCCATGAGTGTGGTATTAAGATGGCAATTCACCCAGATGATCCACCATGGGATATTTTCGGATTACCAAGACTCTTAGTGGATGAACAGTCAATTACGAAACTATTAAACATGGTAGATGATCCATATAATTGTCTGACACTTTGTTCAGGATCATTAGGATCAAGTCGCACGAACCATATTTCATCAATCATCCGTAAACATTGTGATCGAATCGCATTTGCACATGTCAGAAATGTCAAAATTTATGAAAATGGGGATTTTTCAGAAGTATCGCATCGGGATCAAGATGGAGATGTTGGCATTCTTGATATTATGCGTGCCTATTATGATTGTGGATTTGAAGGGTATGTCAGACCGGATCATGGAAGGCATATTTGGAATGAAAAGTGCAGACCAGGTTACGGATTGTACGATAGAGCACTGGGTGTGATGTATTTACTTGGTTGCCTGGACATGTTAGAGAGACTTGCAACCACAACAAGCGATTGTTAATAATAAGGAGCAAATCAATGAATTCATTTATGGATCATGATTTTTTGTTAAAAAGTGATTTGGCTAAAAGATTATATCATGAACATGCTGCTAAAATGCCAATCATTGACTATCATTGCCATCTAGATCCAAGTGAGCTAGCAAGGGACCGTGTTTTTGATAATATTACTAGGATTTGGTTAGAACATGACCATTATAAGTTTCGTTTACTAAGGCAAAATGGAGTAGATGAAAAGTATATAACGGGTGATGCATCGGATTACGACAAGTTCATTATGTGGGCAAAGACACTTGAGTCTGCAATTGGCAACCCGCTCTATCATTGGAGCCACCTAGAACTTAGAAAGTATTTTGGGTATGAAGGAGAGCTGAATTCAAAAACTGCAGATAGCGTTTGGAAATTCTGTAATGAACAGCTTAAAGACCCACAGTTTCGAACCAAAAGCATAATTGAAAAATCAAATGTTGTGTGGATTGGAACAACGGATGACCCACTAGATACATTGGAGTACCATCAACAAATAGAGTTAGATAAAACGTTTTACTGCCAAGTTAGACCCACGTTTCGACCGGATTTAGTGATGCAGATTCGAAGTCTCGAATTCTCGGATTATGTGAGCAAACTTTCAAAAATAACGGACCAAAGCATAAATACCTTCGATGATTTAGGATTGGCAATGGGCAAGCGTATGGATCATTTTAAGGCCCATGGTTGTGTAAGTAGTGATCACGGCTTTACATCAATTGGATTTTGCCAAGCAACCAAGGAAGAGCTAAATGTCATTCTTCAAAAAGCACTACGCAAAGAGTCTATATCAGAATTGGAATGTCTCAAATATGAAACGGCACTTTTAACGCAGTTAGCAAAAGGGTACTCAAAAAGAGACTGGGTTATGCAACTTCATTTTGGAGTGGTTCGAAACACAAATACAAAAATGTTTCAAAGAATCGGTAAAGATAAGGGATATGATCGGATTCTAGGGAGTGTTGATTTGGAAGGTGTGGCTAAAGTATTAGATCATCTAGACCAAACCGATGAGCTTCCCAAAACGATTTTATATAGTCTGAATCCAAATGATAATGCTGCAATGGATACCTTATGTGGTTGTTTTCATCAAACTGGAATCAAAGGGAAAGTACAGCATGGTATGGCATGGTGGTTTAATGATCACCAACAGGGTATGAATCAGTATATGCAAGGACTTGCACAATCCGGATTACTTTCTACTTGTGTTGGAATGTTAACGGATTCAAGAAGTATTTTATCCTATGCAAGGCATGAGTATTTTAGAAGGATAATGTGTGATTTTGTTGCAAGTAAAGTGGAAAACGGAGAGTACGCTATGGATTTTGAACGTCTCGCAAGTCTCGTAGAGGATCTTTCCTATCATAATACAAAGACATTTTTTGGACTATAGAAATTAGATGATTCTAAGGAGAATACAAGTGAAAGAAGTAGTGAATCAAAATGAATTCGTGAATCAGTTAGAAGAAATTGGAATAGTACCAGTTGTAGTAATTGATGATGAGAAAGATGCACTCGGTTTGGCGAAAGCATTGATAGAAGGTGGATTACCCTGTGCAGAAGTGACTTTTCGTACAGATGCAGCCAAAGAATCAATTCGTCAAATGGCCAAGGCATATCCAAATCTGTTGGTTGGTGCGGGCACTATTTTGACAATAGATCAAGCAAAACAGGCGATTGAAGCAGGTGCTAAATTCATCGTGAGCCCTGGGCTTAATCCAAACGTTGTACGTTTTTGCATGGAGCAGGGAATCCTTGTGATTCCAGGTTGTGCAACACCAAGTGAGGTTGAAGAGGCAATGGAGTTAGGACTTCGTGTAGTGAAGTTTTTCCCGGCCAAGCAGGCAGGAGGTCTTTCGATGATTCGGGCCATGAGCGCACCTTATCAGGGAATTCGTTTTATGCCAACGGGAGGAATTGATGAATCAAATATCCACGAATATCTAGAAGAACCAAAAGTCATTGCGTGTGGCGGTAGTTACATGGTGAAAAAGGAATATATTACGGCGGGTGATTTTGATAAAATCACCAGATTGACTAAAAAGGCCGTTTCAAAGATGTTGGAACTACGCATCGAAGGAGTAGAACATACAAAAGAAGGACAAATAATCACTGCTTCCGTAGTAAATTTGAAACGGACTAGATTTCACTTAAAGAACCAAGGAATTGAGTTGGCTCCTTCAATGCATTTGATAGAAAGAGCGTGAAAGGAATAGATATGAAAAAAGTGGTTACATTCGGTGAATTAATGCTTCGATTAGAACCGATGGGATTTCAGCGCTTTGTGCAAACAAACGAATATGAGGCAACATTTGGTGGAGGAGAGGCAAATGTTTCGGTATCTCTAGCAAATTATGGTTATGAATCGGTTTTTGTAACCAAACTACCAAGCCATGAAATCGGACAGAGTGCACTTAATTCCCTTCGAAAATATGGTGTACAAACAAATAAAATAGTAAGAGGTGGAGAACGTGTTGGAATCTACTATCTTGAAAAAGGTGCTAGTCAAAGACCTTCAAAAGTGATTTATGACCGCAAAAATTCTGCAATTGCATTAGCGAATGAAGAGGAATTTGATTGGGAACAAATTTTAGAGGGTGCGGATTGGTTTCATTTCACAGGAATTACGCCAGCACTTAGCGAACGTGTTTCAAAAATCTGCATACAGGCATGTAAAGTTGCAAAGCATAAAAATATCACAATTAGTTGTGATTTAAACTACCGTAATAAATTATGGGCCAAAGAAGAAGCAAGAATAACAATGAGCGAATTGTGTCAATATGTTGATATTTGTATCGCAAATGAAGAAGATGCACAGGATGTATTTGGTATTCAAGCGAGTCAGACGGATGTTGCAAATGCAACGCTGCATTATGAGGGATATCAAGAAGTAGCAAAAACACTTTTAGATCAGTTTGGTTTTAAAAAGGTAGCAATTACGTTAAGAACTTCGATATCGGCAAGTGATAATCATTGGGCGGCTATGCTTTATGATGGAAATCAATTTTGTTATAGCAAAACATATGAGATGCATATTGTAGATCGCGTTGGCGGTGGAGATAGTTTCGCGGCAGGACTTATCTACAGCTGCTTAGA
>CAZWNX010000045.1:0-16561 GCA_964635395.1 uncultured Lachnospiraceae bacterium | reverse complement strand
AAAAGCAACAATAATGGAATTCAGGCAGGATTCTGTCAACATTAAAGAAAAAGTCGAAATATGTATGCAGTCTAGAGCAAAAAAAAGTGAAAAGCAGGAGCAACTTGCATGGCTGAGGCATTGTATTGAAGAATTATTAAAAGAGAAAAAAATTAGGGAACGAGAATCTCAGAATTTAATTAACAATCTTGAAAGTGATCTTTTACAGACCCGTTACGAAGAGGCTTCGTTTGAGATTTATAAGCTTATGGAAGAACTTGAAAAAAATGTCGAAGAAAGTGACAGGATTTTTAGTCAAAAAGAACATCTTGAAAAAGACCAGCACGAGAATGAAAAGCGACTTTACAGTGAACAGTGCGCAAAGATTTATGAAGAGTACCAAAGTGAAGAAAAGAATGTTTTGCAGCTGGAAAACATGTGTGACGTTCAGAAGAAAAAAGAAGAGGAACTTATGCCTGAGCGTAACGAGCTGGGTTATAATCTGCGTCTTGCCTATTCTGAAATATTGGAAAAGTTACAAAAAGACAGAACAGAAGGAATCAATGAACTGGAAAAAATGAAAAAAGAACAGGGTATCTTACGCCTGCGTGAAAACGAACTTGAACAAAAACAATCTAAGCTTAGAGAAAATCTAGGCTCAGCAAAGGCCGATATTAATAAGTATAATGATGAAGAACTTGTTTTTAATGAAAAGTATCCTCTAAAGCTTGAGAGAAATATTCTGGGATATTATGAAAGTGGATTATTTGAAATCCAATTAAAAAAGCAGGAAAACAATCTTAATGAGATTCAGCATGAATACCTTGTTACTGCTTCAAATAAGCAAAAAAGCGAAGAAGAAAGAGAAGTAATTCAGAGAAATATACAGGATTGTAACAGAGTTATTGGTGAAATATCAGGTGTTCAAAAAAATATTGACGAGAAAAGTGAAAAGTATAGTAATGAACTGGAAAAACGTCTTCGATTCATGAAATATCTTTCGATAGGCCAAGAAAAGCAGTTCGAACGAGAATATCTTTGTTCGAGATTTGATGATAAGATAGACGATTTACGTGAAGTGTTAAAGAAAATGGAGCGGGAAAAAGAAAAATATGAATTAGAATTTGAAAAAATGAAACACGGAGTGGTTCTCGAAATTCCCAAAGAAGTAGAGCAACTTTTACGCTCACTTGATCTGAATTATGTGACTGGAATGGAATATATAAAGCAGAATGGTTATGACAAGTCTCAGAACGATGAATTGCTCAATAAAGTACCATTACTTCCTTATAGTGTAATAATGTCGGAAAGGGAATTGAAAAGACTTATGAAGGCAGAGGTGAATTTTTATACATCTTATCCTGTGCCAATATTGGTCAAAGAGGAGTTAGGCAGTTTTTCGTTAAGGGATAATGCTCCAGTCTATCATGAAAGTAAGCTGAATTTTTTTGTTGTATTCAATGAAGGTCTGTTGGATGAAAAAGAACTAGAAGAGCTTCTTAAGAAAAAGGAATTGCAGATACATTCGGTAAAAGAAAATATCAGTAAAAAAATTGATGAAATAAAGTTTTATGACAGTATGCGTCAGGAAATTGCTTACCAGGAATGTGATCTTTACAATTATAAGGAGCTGCAGAAAGAAAAAGAAAAAGTAAATGAGAAGAAAGAGTATGAAGATAAAAGGCTGATACAATACAGAAGTGATAAAACGGATAATGATGAAAAAATCGAAGTTTTGTCGAAAAAGTATCAGGCACTTGAGCGGGATATTAAATTACGAAATGATATGCAGGTAGATATAATAGGAATGCAAAACAAGTATTTGCAGTATGTATCTGATATAAAAAAGGTCGAAAGACTTAATTCTGAGCTGAACGATATATCGATTGAAACAGAGCAATGTAAGGATAGAATAAGGAATATATATGAGCTGTTTAACGAAAAGACACAGCAGCTGAATCAGAAGAATGAAGATATTAGGCAGGCGTCAGACAAGAACAACAAATATGCACCATTCAGAGAAGGTTCTAAAATCAACAAGGATCTTGTTGATATGGAAGCCCGATATGAAGTGATTACTGAGAATATGAGCCATGATACAAAACTTCTTGAAACTCAGTTGAATCTGGCGCAGGATAATTTTACAAAATGTGAAAAAAAACTCATAGAATTTTCGGCAAAATATAATGTTGATGAGAAGATTTATAAAAAAATAAGGTATAGTTCATTCAAGGAAATGGAACTGGAACAGCAAATTGAAGCTGATAAAAAGAATGTTAAAATCCTTGAAAAACAATGGAATGAAATTGATAAAAGGATTGCCGTTATTAACAGCAGGATAGTTGACAGAAAGGAAGAATTGAAGTCGAAACTAGGATACGAAGAGTTAGTATCAAAAGAACGGATTATTGATATAGAATTTTCTATTCGAGTAAAACTTATCAGATTTTCAATTCAGGAAGAAGAAAAGAACAGAAAGAGTCTTGAAAATCAACGGGTAGGTTACGAAGCAAATTTAAGTGCATTATCAGAATTTTCTGATTTGGTTTATGCAAAGGAATATGATTTCCATGAAGAGATGGAAAAATACAACAAAAAATCATTGAATGAGCTTAATAGAAAAGAAATTGAAGAATTGTATGGAAGTCTGATCAGGGATTTTAGAAAATTTAAAGACGAACTTGCAAAACACCGTATGGCTTTAGAACGAGAGATAGACAGACTTATTCTTATTGAAAAGTATAAGGATGATTTTTATCGTCAGCCACTTGCACTTATGAGACAACTTACAGAGAAACCAGAGGATCTTAGCAAACAGTTAGCGCTTACGCTTCAGTCGTACCAGACATTGCTTGAAAAACTAGAAGTAGACATTGCATTTATTGACCGTGAAAAGGAAAAAATAAATGAAATGATATTTGAATATGTTTTGGAAATACATAAGAATTTGGATAAAATTGACCGAAATTCCACAATTAATGTAAAAGGCCGAACGATAAAGATGCTAAAGATTCAGGTCCCATCTTGGGAAGAAAACAAAGAAATATATATGCAGCGCATGAATAGTTTTACGAATGACTTAATTTCATCAGGCATAAAAAATATTTCGGATAATAAAAACCTTGAAGAAATGATTGGTGTAAGGGTAACGTCAAAATCCTTGTATGATTCGGTTGTTGGGATTGGAACGACAGTAATAAAGCTTTATAAGATAGAAGCTCAAAGAGAGTATCCTATTACATGGGCAAATGTTTCAAAGAACTCAGGTGGAGAGGGATTCCTTTCAGCGTTTGTTGTACTTGTCAGTCTGTTGTCTTATATGAGAAGAGATGAGTCGGATCTATTCATTGAACGTGAGGAAGGTAAAGTACTTGTAATGGACAATCCATTTGCACAGACAAATGCGTCTCATCTTCTTATTCCACTTATGAATATTGCAAAAAAATGCAATACTCAGTTGATCTGTCTTACAGGACTTGGTGGTGAATCGATTTACAATAGATTTGACAATATTTATGTCATGAACCTTATTGAGTCGAGTCTGCAAAGAGATATACAGTATCTGAAAGCGGATCATGTTAAAGGAGATGCTAAAGTGTACCAGATGTCGGCATCAAGGATGCAGATTGAAGATTCTGAGCAAATGGAACTGATATTTTAGGGAAAGGTGGGGTGAAATGCAACAAGAAAAATCTGTACATAAGCCAATGCTAGATGTAGAGGGACAAGTTCAACATTTAAAAGACAAAGGTATTACCTTTCAATTTAAGACCAGATACAGCTCAATATAATACAAGTTATGATGTATTGCAAAAATTAGCTAGAATAAAGTCTGTCTCAAAAAATGAGGATAATATATGAAAAATGAGAGAAAAGCAATCATTGTTTTAATATGTTTAATATTCGTTTTGGTAACAGTTGGTATTTGGATATATTCTAGTGTATATGAACATCAGTGTAAAACCAGAGAATATGAACAAATGGAAGAATCAATTACGAATGATATTCTAAAAAGCAATATTGTTATTGTGAAATATGAAGAAAAAAATAAGGGAAATGTTACAAATATGACTTATGGAACTGGTGCGAGTGGAGTTGTATTTGACTCAGTAGGAGACACGTATTACGCTTTGACAGCATATCATGTTGTACGAGAAAGTGAGAATACAGAGTATTATATATTACCATATGGAGCACCTACGTATGCTGAATATAGTAAAAAATGTGAATCATATGTTTCGAATGAAATGTACTATGGGCAATTTGAAAAAGGTACAGTTGTTTTACTAGATGAAGAATATGATTTGGCGATAATTGAATTTAAATCTAAGGAGACATTAAGCTGCCTATTGATAAATGAAACGAATCCAAAATATAATGAAAAAATTGCTGTGATAAGTAATCCAAAGGGAGAACGATTTGTTCATTCCTTTGGCATTATTAAATCAAAAGATTACTTTAAATTTGATAGTAAGGATGGGCAATTACCTACAAATGTTTTTAAACATAATGCATATGTTAATAGTGGAAGTAGTGGAAGTGTAGTTTTAAATCAAAACATGAGAATCGTTGGAATTAATATTGGTGGTGGTACAGATGTTTTTGGTAGGTATAAATACGGGTGTATGATTCCAAGTGAATTAATTCATAGATATCTAGAGATGAATGGTTTTGAACAATAAGTATATGTGGGATTATTTATACGATATTTATCGGGACCAATAAAGCGAATGAGATTCCATTGATGAGATTTATGGTTGATAAGGATAGTTTTGTGAAACACGATAAAGAATATTTTGCGGCATCAATTCCATGGGAAATGACATGGTTTGGATTTGACGAAGAAGCAATTCAAGAGCATGTAAAACATGGGAGTAATAGTTAAAAAAGCTACTGATAACATGTCGATTACAATGTAGTAATGATGTGCTCAACGATTATAAAAAATAATGTATAAAGAAGAAGGTACCAACCTTAGACAACCAATCTTGTCTCGGTTAGTGCCTTCTCCTTTTCACCCTCAAATCAAGAATTTAAGAACTTACAGCATCCTTCGAAAACCAATCCCTTCATAAACACGAACCGGATTTCCGCGCACGATTCTAGCATGCTCCTTCCAAGCAAAATTAAGTTGCATCTGTTTCTGAGCATGTTGCTTTTCTTGTAACAGCATCGCCAACTTTTCTAAGGCATCTTTCTTATTCAAAATTTGACTACGTTCTGAGGTAGAAGTGACAGTGATGCCAGTTGGAATATGGATAAGCCTGACTCCGGTTTCGACTTTATTAACGTTTTGCCCACCTTTCCCACCACAATGAAATCGTTCAAAGCGTAGATCTGGATCTGTGCAGATTGCTTCCTGTTCGGGGATGATACTGATATCCACGAACCAGTTTTTGCGTTTATGATTTGGTCGAAACGGACTTTGGCAGACCCATTGGATGCTTCCTTCAAGCTCTGATAAGTCGGCATCCGTTTCAAATAGAATCGAAGTATAACAGCCTTCCTGTCTAGAGGGATTTTTGCTGATTTCTTTGATGTTTTTATAGTCTTTTATTAAAGATTCATAGAGCATACGAACAGCAAGCTCGCACTCTATTGGTCCCTGTCCGGAACTTAATTGTATAATCATTTGTATCTCCTAAAAGTTATGCAGAGAATGTACTGCGTTTTTTATCATTGTATAGTTTCTTTTTGT
This sequence comes from uncultured Lachnospiraceae bacterium, assembly GCA_964635395.1. Taxonomy (GTDB): domain Bacteria; phylum Bacillota; class Clostridia; order Lachnospirales; family Lachnospiraceae; genus CAZWNX01. The sequence goes on along the minus strand of CAZWNX010000045.1, from coordinate 10,884 downwards.
TGATGTGCCGTACCTTAGCACGAGGTTCATATTTGTTGCAATGCTGGCAGTATCCAGTTTGACAAGCCTCGCGTCCTTTGGAACAAATTCCAAATGCAACATAATATTTACAGGGTGTTTCTCGTAATTTTGCCATACTAATTTCCTTCTTTCTAGCTTTTATTTAGCAGCCTTAAAATTGTAAAGTGGTTTTAATACATCTGTTATTTCTACCGTGTCGCCAATAACTTCTCTAATTTCTTCCATGTTACGATAGGCAAATGGCGCCTCATCCAAGGTTTCTTTTCCAATACAGGAAGAATAGATCCCTTTCATTTCTGATTTAAAATTCGAAACGGTGTAGTTGTTCTTAACATCTTCTCGTTTTAGAATTCGTCCGCCACCGTGAGGAGCGGATGCATTCCAATCTTCATTTCCAAGCCCCTTACCAAGTAGAATCCCATCGCGCATATTAATTGGAATAATGACTTTTTCGCCCATTTTTGCGGAGATTGCCCCTTTTCTAAGAATTGGCAGGCCATTGTAAGAAGTATCAGCGGACTCTACATAATTGTGTATACAACTGTAGGAATCGATGATTTTCCACTTCATTCCTTTTGTTAGTTCATCTAGCATTATTTCTCGATTCAGAGTAGCAAAATCCTGCACAATCTGTAAGTCATGAAGATAGTGTGTCATAAGAGAACCTTGCAAATAAGTTAGTTCATATGCAAGCGTGATACCCTCAGATTTTAGCTCCTGTTGCCCTGCGTTTAGATAGTATTCTGTCAGTTCTTTACCGAGATGACGGCTGCCAGAATGAATGACGACGTATAGGTTGCCACTTGAGTCTTGATCCACTTCAATAAAATGATTTCCAGACCCTAAGGTGCCAAGACTATAGAGTGCCTTATCCTCTCGAATGTTTTTCGCGCAGTGCAGAGAAGAAAAATCAAAATCCTGCGCAAATCGATGAATCTTTTTGCGTATTGCAAAACCAGATGGAATCGAATCGCGAATGACTGTATCTAATTTTTGAAATTCGCATTTTGTACCCTTAATTTGGGCAATCGTCATACCGCATCCAATATCGATGCCAACTACATTTGGAAGAATTTTAGATCCAATAGTCTGTGTCAGTCCGATGGTGCCGACCTTTCCAGGATGGACATCTGGCATGACACGTATTTTGCAATCTTTATTGACTGGGTTATCACACAGAGCCTGAAGCTGTGCGATTGCATACGGGTCTATATTAGTTTGTTCATGATTGGTTGTGAAAATAGTAGCGGAGGTTTGACTTCCGTTAATTGTTATCATTAAGAATCCTTTCTATGGTGGTGCAAATGCCATTTTTCCTAAAAATGCGCACAAAAAAAGCACCAAATACGGTGCCTGGTTCCATAGATGACTAACTATTCATAAGGACAACCAGACCGCTGTTAATTGTTGTTAAATTATTTGCTTTGTTTGATAAGTACATCATAATTGTCCTCCTTTCGATTCGGGGTTAATAAGTTTCGTTTCAAAGCAAGGTGAGTTGCTTTATTTGTCGCTTAGTATATCGTGCCAAAAAATAATTGTCAATAGGGGCATCCAATAAAATTTAAAATCAAATAAAGTTTCAGACTGTAGACAAAGGCTTTTATAGGAAAATCTTTGGAATTTTTCACCCGTTTTTTTAGGCATTGATATCTATTTTTCTTCTCAAAAGCCTAATTTCTGGCGTTTGCCGCCTATTTTAGGCGGTTGAGTCTTTTTTCTTTCTCAAAAGCCTAATTTCCAGCATTTATCAGTTATATTTAGGCATTGGAGTCCATTTCCCAGTGCAAAAGCCTAATTTCTAACACTATAATGTTACACCGAACACCTCTTTGTCTACAGTCTGAAAGTTTAAAATTGTATTTGGTAAATATGCCAATGGGATTTGCTTCCAATGTATCCTACAATGAATAAGAAGTTGAAAATAGTGAAGAACTACATGTAAAAAAGGTGTAATAGTCAGAAAGGGGTTGCGTTATGAGTTATGACATCTATTTAAAAGATCCGGTAACAAAGGAGACTGCAAAGGTACCAGGACATTTAATGACAGGTGGAACTTACATGGCAGATTACCATCCAGAAACGGGTACATTTACTCCAGCAATAAACACAGATGCACATTTAAATATCACTTACAATTATGGCTGTTATTATTATGAAGTAGACAAAGAAAGTGGAATTAGAAAAATATATGGAATGACGGGATTGGATAGTATTCTAATACTTGAGGATATGATAGCAATATTGACAGAAAAGTATCAACAAAACGGGGACTGGATTTATACAAAAAGAGAAAAGACAATCTGCTTTAATGAGCAGGGAGAGCAAATTGATGATCCTATTAGAGCGTGGAGTGATAAAGTACAGACGATTACAAAGCGGATTATCGTCGACCGATATGAAGGTACGAACCAGGATTATTGGGAACCAACGGCTGCAAATGCAATTAAACCACTATATCAATTGTTGACGCTAGCGAAAATGCGACCAGATTGTTTCTGGGATGGAGATTGAGGAGAAGAATGTGAATAAAATAATTAAGAATTGCATAAAGTGCAATCATTGTGGCGAGATCATTGTTTCTGAGAAATATGCAACCAATAGTTGCAGGGAAGCAACCACCACATGATGTCCATGATTATCAAAATAGACGTATAATAGAATATAATACAAATAAAAAAGTCAAGTTTGAATGATCATGGAGGAACAAATAAATGATAGAGAAACTAGTGCAATGTAATGATTATTTGGTAAAATCCAATTTACCGGCAAGTGACTATGTGATTAATCCCTATGTTGGATGCCCGCATGCATGTAAATATTGTTATGCTTGTTTTATGAAGCGATTTACTCATCATGATGAAGCATGGGGTGAGTTTATTGACATAAAATACTGCGATAAACCCATCAGTGTAAAAAAATTAACCGGAAAAACCGTCTTTCTTTCTTCGGTTACGGATTGTTATAATCGATATGAAGAAAAGTATCGTATTACAAGAAAAATACTAGAACAGCTGATTACGATAGACTGTGAAATTGGTATTTCTACAAAGTCAAACTTGATACTAAGAGATTTAGATTTGTTGACACAATGTAAGAATCTTAAAGTATCCTTATCAATCAATACATTAAGTCAAAAATTCAAAGAGGATATGGACCGGGCAAGCAGTATAGCAGATCGTATTGAAACATTGAAAGAATTGCATAATCACGGAATTTACACAGTGTTATTTATGTCACCAATGTTTCCAGGCTTGACGGATTTTAAATCAATTATTGAAGAAACAAGAGAATTTGTTGATGAGTATTGGTTTGAAAATCTGAATTTGCGTGGAAGTTATAAACAGATAATTTTAAAATATATTAAAGAAGAACATCCTGACTTCATGGAATTGTATGAAAGAATCTATCTACAAGGTGATAACACATATTGGGCTAAACTGTCATATGAGATCGAAGGGTATTGTAAGTTACGAGATATCAGGTATATAAATTATTTTTATCATGAGATGTTGGTGGAACAGAAAAAGAAAGCAATCTCTAATAGTCCCCATTAATCACTTTTCTATTCACATACTCTACAAATGTCGATACCTTTTCCATGTCTGGATTCTCAGGCAATGAGGTTTCATTTGTTGCACGCTCTAATTCCTTCTCGTAATATGCTAAAATATCATAAAACTCAGAAGAAAATGTATGATCTTCGTTTTGAAAAGTACCATTTCTTATTTTGAGCAGTAAATCAAGGTCTTTCACACGATGTGTTTGAATAACTCCGTGATCAAGAATATCAATTGCCATCATAAAAAGTCGAATTAGATGCATGGCATGTTTGTTTAAATGATTATCATCTTTCTTTTTGTTACGTTTGCCGATTTTATCATATTCGCGTACAACGGCATTCATTGTTGAAAACATTCTTTCATAATCTCGAAGAGGATAATGAGTGTAGTTGGCATCTACAAAAATTTCTTTTGTAAAGCCTTCTGTCACCGCATCATCGATATATAAATGAACAGTGCCCTGTGTGGAAGCGTCATACCTTCGGTTGAAAGCATCCAAGGCATTTTTTACAGAATTAAAAATATGTTGCTCGCGACCAGATTGGGCTATGGAATCTCTAGCAACGGCATTTTGAAGTCGTCGCAATTGGGCTCTTGCATAACCGCCAAAGGATTTAGAAGCCCTTTTCGATAAAAATAAATGTGTGTGATTAATAAGTTCTTGTCCAAGTACCGTCTTTATTAAATACTGGTTTTCGTCAAGACCAAGAACCTCACAGGTGTTGGGATTACATTCCAAAAGTAATTTGACAATTTTGTTGAAAGAGTAGATTACAGTATCGGTATTAACATCTTCATACTGTTCAAAAGAAGTTAGACCCAACAAATCAGAGGTGTTATTCAGTGTTATGCCTCTAAAATCAATATCACTATTTTCATTATTAGTTCCATATGCGTAACTTCCACCTAAACCAAGAAGGATTATTTTATTACCTAAACGTGGATGGGTTCGCAAAAAATCATATTGTGAGCTGTTCATTATATTTGTGAAATTCATGAGTTTTTCCTTAAAGACCAGTGTTGTACAGAAGTATTCTATCATGTATTATATAGGGAAGTAAAACGATAGGGAGATTTTGTTGGAGGGTGTAGTATGTTTGGATTTTTGAAAGGCAAGAAAAAAGATATGGATGAAGTATTAAAGCAAGATTTGACGGATCAACAAATGACAGATAGTGTATTTGTAATTCATCTTCTTTTTGAAAAGAAAGTGTATATGCCTTCTAATGAAAACATAATGAATAATCTGTCAGCTCGTCTTGGAAAGATTGAGAGTGCTAGTTATAATGAAAAAATGGCTTCCTACGCAACGTTGGATTATGTTGCCGAGTTTAAAGATGGAAAGGTTCCAGTTATGCTTAGCATTTTAGAGTGCATTTCTACAGATGAGTTTCAATTGGATCGAGTCACCTTGAGCCAATTCTGGGACTGTCCTGAGAGTGAGGAGATTTTATCCAATTGTAAATATCATGTTGTTGCAGTGGATATGATGGGAGCTGGAATTGTTGATTATAAAAAGAGAGCAAAACTATTATGCGAATATGCGGAGGCTTTGGTTGATCTTTTTCCAGAATGTAGGGCTATTTTATTCCAAAATTCAGGAAAGATGTATAGTGCAGATGATTTCAAGACATTGGATGTGCCTGAAGATATACGCTTTATCAAGTATGCAGTGAATGTACGATTTTTTAACATTGATGGAACGAACGATAAAATGGTTGACTCACTTGGAATGAGAGTGCTCAATTTACCAGATGTGCAATATCATTTCCGTGATATGGAACCAAACTGGGTAGTAGAGCATGCATATAATGTGTGTTCTTATAATTATGATTATGACGCTCCCATTCAATCGGGTCAGACAATAGATGGAATTAAAAATGGCAGTATGGAGAAGAGTATTCAATGGCAGTGCCAATATGAAGACGCATTGATACAACCAGTTAGACTTGTTATGGATATCAATATGAAGGAATATGCTGCAGGACAAAGAGGGTAAATAAGATCATTAAAGAACATATAGTTGGATGCTGAACCAATCAATGTTGGGAGCGGATATAGTAATTATTACGTTGATTGCTTATAGCAAATTCCGCTCAAAAAGACTTGATATAATGAAACGCTACAGGCCAGTAACAATTAAGTGGTGCAGCAGGCTGGATGTATCAGGCTGGAATACAGAGCATTTTAGGCTTTCAAAAACAGGGATCGAATCTTGTCATTAACCCTTGTATTCCGAAGAGATGGCAGCAGTTTTCAATCCAATATATTTTTGAAGAAACAATCTACGATATCCAGGTAAAGAATCCGGATGCAATCAGTCAGGGTAAGGTGAAGATAAAAATCAATGGTGTACTGCTTGCGGGCAATTGTATTCCTATGATTGGTGGACAGGAGATTCAACATGTTGAAGTTATTATGAAAGCACAGTAAAGTATATCGTAAAAGATAGAATCTGTGGGGATGAGAAGGCCGGAATCAGCTTGATTTTGGCCTTCTTTCTATTACATTGAAGAAGCTTGTCTGGGACTGGCAAGTTAAGTGCATATATAATTATACAAGATAAAGATGTCACAATAAAAAATTATATTAGTGACAAATGCCACTTTATTGTTTTGGCGATAAGAATTATAATGAATTTGTAATTTGATCGGATGTTAGTAGCATTTTTTGACCGTAAAGGAAATGAGAAAAGAAAATGAAAATTGGCGATAGAATAGTGTTTGGAAATCACTCCTGGATAGTGTTAGACATACAAAATGATAAAGCTTTATTATTAACAGAGTATATTATTGCGGATGGTAGATGCACAGGAGGTGTTCGTCCAGCGCTTTGGCTGAAGCTATAAGATACAGATGGTTACAAAAATATAAAAGGAGAAGGCAGAATGAGCGAATTTGAAGAAGGTTTAAGATTAATGGAAGAGAAGTTTGGAAATGGAAAAGACAATGTAATTTCCCTTGCAACCATAGCAAGAGAGCCAGGTAATACGGGTAAAGTTCGACCAATTGTTCGAAGTATAGATGCTTACTATGAAGAAGGTGTGTTCTACTGCGTTACAAATGCAAAATCGAATAAAGTGCTGCAAATAGAGAACAATTCAGAGGTTTCTGTAGCTGGGTGCTTAGAGATGTTTACCGCAAATGGAGTAGGTAAAAATCTTGGGTGGGTACTTGAACCACAAAATGCAGAAATCAGAACCAAGTTACGTACTGCTTTTGCAAGTTGGTATGACATGGCCAATAATGAACAAGATGAAAATTGTTGTATAGTGGCAATTTATCTAGAAAAGGGAACCCTAAATATCAATCACTGGGAAAAATTATACCATATGGATTTTGTGAATAAAAACATCATGGAAAACGGCGGGATCAACTAAACTTATAATAGCACAAAATCAGGAGGATATTTTTTATGAATTGGATGTATTTGGTTTATGCGGCATTGGCAATAACACTTTTCTGGGGAGTAAAGGGATATGGAAAAGGACAATGGAACGACGACTGCTTCTCGTTGAAACAGATTAAGATGGTACAGGGATTTGCAGCAATCTGTATACTATTTCATCACATGGGTCAAAAAACCGCAGCTCCATGGCATCAGCCCACTGTAATTGTACATGGATTGGACGGATTTATTAATATTGGGTATTTCTTTGTCGGTATTTTCCTTTTTTGTTCGGGGTATGGTCTGTTTAAAAGTTATAAGAGTAAACCAGATTATTTGAAAGGTTTTGTTAGTAAGAGAATAGTACCAATTGTGATTGCATTTTATGCGTCAGAACTAATCTTTCTTGGAGCACGTGTAGTTATGGGTGAGAAGATGAGCGTGTCTCAGGTGATTTATTATGTTACAGGCTTGAAGCTAGCAAATTATTATGCGTGGTATGTGATTGCATTACCATTTTTTTATCTGTTTTTCTACTTGGCATTTCGATTTTGCAAAAAAGAGGGAATGGCAATTGCAATGACGAGTTTGGGCATATTTACTTATATTCTGATTGGAACAATCGTTGATCATAATGATTGGTGGATGAGGGGAGAATGGTGGTATAACACCGCGCATCTTTTTATCCTTGGATTGCTATTTGCAAAGTTTGAAAAACCAGTGATTGCGCGAATAAAGAAAGGTTATTGGATCTACATAATACTGGCATTTGTGGGAATATTCCTGTTCTATATGTTCAGTTTATATGCACAAAGTGCATGGTCATATTATGGGGAAACATTCAACGCAAGTGATAAAGTGCTTCGCCGTTGGGGATGTCTATTTTCACAAATATTAACGTCCTGTTCATTTGTTTTCTTCCTATTCATGGTAACGATGAAGATTCAAATTGGCAACAAATTGCTTGCGTTCTTTGGCGGTCTAACGCTTGAATTTTATTTAATCCATGGTTTATTTGTAGAATTATTTGGATACAGTTTCTTGGATATTACAAAGAGTCTTTATTACATTAGAAGCGTTCCACTATACGTTTTGGTAGTTGTGGCATGCTCTGTACCAGCAACCATTTTGTTTAAACTTTTGTTGAAAGTGATTTCTGGGAAAAAGATTTCTAAAAAATCCGCTGACTAAGGATGATTATTACTGAAAGAGGTTTTACAGTGATTAAAGTAGATGAAGTTTGTTTGAGATCCAAGACAGAGAGAATACTTTAGCGATTCGATATCGGAATAATGAATTTGTGATCTATCATACGGATGAAAGGGCAGTACTCTGGGGAGTTGAAAATAAATTTATTCATTCCAAGGACGCTGCACAAAAATTCTTAGAGCTATTTCATTTAGGATAGGGGGATTTGATATTTGGACAAAAAAATAAATCAAAAGCACAATATCTATAGTATGCTGAAAGTTATGGGGTTAATGGGTGAATGATATATTTTATTATAGAAAAAGAACGTAAACAAAGTGGTGGTACTTGCTATTTAGAGTTTCAAAAAGGATCATATACTGGAGCTGTATGGAGAGAAGATTCCTTGCTGATACATGTTGATATCTTTAATGAACTTAAGTTAGCAACAGTTTTTGGAAAGGTAATAACAGATTTTGACTTGTATGGGATTACAAAGGTGGATTTAGACAATTGGATTAAAATATATGAACATGCGCTTAATCAAGATCAAAAGATAAAAGAATTATTTGAAGAATTACGAGTGTGGGTCGATGAGTGTTATGATGAAAATGAAATGTTTGTGATTTTGGGTATATAGATTGTTACATATTTACAATTTATATTGTGAAAGGATACAGGAATAATTATGGAAAGAACGTGCAAGCAGTGTGGGAAAAAATTTATTATGACAGATTCGGAAGTTGAGTTTTTTAGTAGTAAAGGGTTAAATATTCCCAAGCGGTGTAGGGAATGCCGAGAGGCTAATAAACCAGTTCAATCTAAACCAGTTCAATCGACACAAGGGTATCGAAAGCGTAATAATTATCGTCGCCATAATATAGAATCTGTTTTAGCTAAATGGTTGATTGCGATTTCACTTATTATTATTCTAATATCCGTTTATCCAACATTCTTTCAGTCGACGGATTTGGAGAAAAATAATAATGATGAAAGGTATGAAATAACCCAAAATTCAGCAAAACCAGATATTCAAGATGTAGCGCAAGAGACATTGCCAGTAACAGCGCAAGAGATAGCGCAGGAAACTACTCAAGAAACGGTTCAAGAGGAACCACTGGTGGATAGTTCCGCTACAATTTCATACAAGTTTAGAAATGAGGATCTCTTACAAAATCACTATAATAAGCATGGGATTGGGATGGGGTTTGACTTTGCAAAAGAGTATGAACAAGCCGCAAACAAAGTAATTAGTTCTCCTGACGCACTGCATAAGAATGAAAAAGAAGATGGTGACGATGTTTATTATCTAGAGAGTACTAATGAGTTTGTAGTTGTGTCAACAGATGGATTTATAAGAACATACTTTTATCCGGATAATGGGAAGTCATATTATGATAAACAATAGTCATAATAAAAGCTTTCTTTAGTAATGATATCTTTTTGTTTATCTCAGTCATATTCATTAATAGTCACCTTTAATTACCTTTCGATTAACATATTCGACAAATGCTTCTACCTTTTCCATATCGGGATTATCGGGCAGTGAAGTATCTTTTGTAGCACGTTCTAATTCAGACTCGTAGTGTGCCAGTAAATCATAAAATTCTCTAGAAAAAGTGTGATCTTCTTTTTGGTAACCCCCATTTCTGATTTTAAGAAGTAAATCCAAATTGTCACCACGATAGGTTTGAATCAAACACTTATCAAGGATATCAATAGCCATCATGAATAGTCGAATAAGGTGCATAGCATGTTTATTCAGATGGTTATCATCTTTCTTTTTATTTCGCTTGCCAATTTTATCATAACCACGGATAACAGCATTCATGGAAGAAAACATTTTTTCATATTCTCGAAGGGGAATATGGGAGTAATTTGCATCAACAAATATTTCTTTTGTGAAGCCGTCGGACACAGAATCATAATAAAGTATATAGAAAGCTACTCAACGAATTTAGAAGTGTTAGATTGGATAAAAACCTATCAAGATAGTCTGTAAAGCCAAGAGTGGTTTAAACTTTGTTGAAACCATCGTAGTCGACGATTTGATGATGTTTGTTTTGATTTAAAGAAGGTGGAGGAGAATAGATATGCCATATATTTCAATTGAAAGTGGTTTGTTGTCACAAGAGCAAAAAGAAGAATTAGTTAGGCGACTAACAGAAGTATCGTCTGAGATAATGAATGTGCCGCAAGAGTTTTTTACAATTACGATTAAAGAATTACCTGATAAGTATTAATGTTAAGAATATATTATGCTATTTTCATCATAAAATTTGAAGAGGAGACTTAATCAAAATGAAAAAGATGGAAATAGCAATGGAATGTTTTTGTACTGGGTGAGGGAGTTCATACGATGTAAAAGAGTTAAAAAGTATAACCAATCATTACACAATTAACCAAGCAAAAAAGGATGTCTGTTTAGTAATGGAAGCGGGTACGATCACCTCTGGTCAAGACGTATTTGATGCTTTTTTAAAATCAACACATAAGAATGAAAATGCTCAAATTCGTATTGTAAATTGCTATATGGGCGATGAAGAATCAAAATTATTGTTTATTACAGATGTGGTTTTCAAAAATGGAGAATATACAACCTATTCTTATGAAAATAAGGATGAACAACTGTATACCCAAAAATTCAAGTATATGATCAAAGACGATTGAATCAAGATAACAAAAACAACTAGCCAATAAAATGGTGAAGTGCTATAGTAATACA
>CAZWNX010000044.1:0-16855 GCA_964635395.1 uncultured Lachnospiraceae bacterium | reverse complement strand
GATGTGAGTCTACCCGTTTTTTGTTGTATAATGAAATTGTTTTAGTAGCAATACCTGATTGTTTATTTCGTCCGGTATCGGCTTAGAGGATTGCCGGACCTTTACTAATAAATTATCCAATCTGGTCAATTCTTTTTGCGTTAATACTGAGCGGCGTTTAATCAGGTCCTCATATAAAGGGTGTGCTGACAACGAGGACTGTATTTGTGGAGAGAACGGACAATAGGTAAATAAAATCTTACGAACGATTTTATTGAGTCGAATAGCACCAGTGCTTTCATACACCATATAGGTGATATAATCTTGAACAAATAAATCTTTATAGTTGTTTTTGTACTTTTGCAAGGAAAGACGGATTTTATTTTTTGTGTCCGTAGATAGGTCGTGATTTTTCTTGTAAAATTGAAGAAAGTCACTATATTCACTTGTGAGTGAAGGGAATGATATATTACTCCAGTGAGCCCCCTGAATGAGTCGGCAGAAATCATAACGATATTCGCCTACCATTTGTAATAATGATAATTGAAGAGAACTTGCAATAAATGTAGGAAGTAGCATTCTAGAAGGAGAAACTCTCTGCTTCGTACCAGTAGTTTGCCACATGGAACCTCTATTTCCAATGACTGGTAATAGAATGATATCTGGATAAGAAATGGTTGTAACTGTCTCTTTGCTTATTGATGAGTTCGGATTTGCATAAAGAGATTCTTTCCAAAAAGCAGAATAATCTAGTTGAAGAATTTTATCTAACTCCATGAGTATTGATTCGTAATTCAGTAAACACTGATCAAGTGGTTTGATAATAGTATCGTCCGATAGAATTGGACAAAAAGATAGTATGTTGCCAGATACAATTTTACTCGCTCTAGGAATCATATTATGCAACTCGTACTCAACGCGATTAACGGGATTGGTCAGTAATTTCTGATATTTTTCTTCATTGATAGTACCTTTTGATTTCATTTCGTTTAGATACATTGTGTAGTCTAGGTCTAAATCGGAACGAGAGGGTTCGCGTACTCCATTGTAAATACATAACAGCCACTCGTACATGGTGAACACCTGTTTATCAGGGTTTCCCTTAAAGTTATTAACAATATCAAGGAGGAATTGGCTTGTATTCTTACCAGCCAACTCTTCATCTAAGAATCCAAAATTAAGAAACATTCGAATCGTATTTGGAATCGGATTTGTGGAAAGCGAATTGACGAATACTAGTAAGTACAAATTATAAAATTGTTTTTCCAAATACCTTCTTGTGGATTGATAAAGTTCTGTACGGGAATTGGATCGAAGCTGTTCTTTATATAGTTGAATTTTTTCGGTGAATTCAGTTGAAAAAGAAGAACTGCAATCACTGAAATGTAGAATTTGAGATAGTGCGTTCTCATACTCCTTTTTTTCAAATGGAATGGACAAATCATCGAAGGAACTTTGTTGAAGCGATTCGAAATGCTGATATTGCTGTTTGTAAAGTGCAAGGCGATTATTGAAAATACTTTCTAATGGTTTCAAATCTTGTGTGAAAATAATCTGTTTTGAAAGAGAAGATAATAAAGGAGAAGTATCTCTTCCTTCTTGCATTGCCTTAAATAATAGTGACGAAAAAATATCAAAATAATCCAGTTGATTTTCATTCATTAAAAATTGAGACATGGATCTGATATATTCAGTTTGTTGATTCAGTTCTTGATAAATAAATTGCAGGTCTTTTGAAATTTTCATTAAGAAACCATATAGATAATATGGATCATTACATAGTGAATTAGTATCTTTGGAAGCATCAATAGAAAGCATGCTTTGATAATAGGGTTCTAACCAATCTGGTAGTGGATCTTCACTTATATAGGGAATAATACTTTCTAAATTGGGTAGTTTTTTGTATGGCATTTGATATTCATTGCAAATATCAAGATATGTATTTGACAAATCAATGACAAAATGATAAATATTCTCGCATTCAAAGGACTTAAAAAAGCACACTTCTAAGAGGTTAAGAATTTGGGAGAGTGCAGATTTATAGAGTACATTTGATAGCGTAGGATTGTTTCTTAGAATTTGAAATAATTCATCATGCTGTTTGAAGGGTATTTGTTCAACCACTGAATCTTCTAGTGCTATATAATCGAAAGAGTGTGTTTTTTCCTCGAAATCTATAAGGCCTAAAATAGTAGGGCTGCTGATGGATAGTTCAAACAAGTCACTTCGAATGAGTATGCTACCTTTTAGAAGTAAGTGCAAATGCGTAATTGGATCATATGGATGAATGAAGTGTGTTTTTGCAAGTATTTTTTTAGTATTCATAGGCTTATTCTCCTTGTAACGTGTCCTATACATTATACAATTATTATGTAAAAATGTACAATAATTGAAAAGAATTGATGTAAAATTTATGGGTTTATGATAGTATTAGTGTAATAGTAATGTATTTTTGGAGGTAGCATATGAGAGATGGACAGCAGAGCAACGAAATGATTGTTGATAAATATAGAACGGATGTAATTCGTCTTTCAAAGTATCTTGGTTGGTTGGAAAAAAAATCTGGAAATGAAGTAACAAGAATATTTGGAGAAGAGGAAACGGGTGGAAAATCAATGCCTTTTCCAGTATATGATTCTACACTACTAAACTTTGTTAATGATGCCGGATCTACAGCTTTCATGGATTTTAATTATCAATATATTTATTCAAGATATCGTATGAGAAATTATATGGATGAGCGAACTGCAATTGAAAATTCAAATATTCGAACGATGGACGTTTTGGGTGGAATCCTTTCAAAGTATGTATTGGGTGGTATGAGGAAAGGATCTTTGTGGACAGAAGCTGTAGAATATCAGATTTTCTATAGAATCGTAAAAAAAGCCAAGGATATTATTGAATATTGGGATATTCCTATTCAGGAAGAAGCTCTCGAGGAAGAACACAGTTATGAAGAGACATATGAAAACTCATATGAGAGTTCATATGAATCCGTGGATTCTGATTTTTATGGGGAAACTTCTCAAACAGAAGAGTCGGAGTTTACTGACGAACCAGAAGTGGTTGAAGAGTTAGAGTTTAACGACGAACCAGACTCTCTTGGCGAAACTGAAAATATGAATGAACTAGAATATGAGGAAGAAAATATACAAGATTAGAATTATGAAAAGGCGCTTTGGATTATAGTTTCCAAAGCGCTTTTTTGAATGCTTTTGAGATGCGATTTGCTTCTTTGTGGAGAAGCTTGGTGTTAGAGAAACAAGCTTTTTCAAAATTTGTAATGATATCATCCGTTATTAGATAGGTCTGCTTCAAATGTTTGTTGATTTGTGCAAATGATTCATTCGGCGTAAGCACATAATTTGGAAGAAGTTTTTTTCGAATGCCTTTACGGACAATCCGTTGATAGAGATAAGAGAGCTGACAAGCATAGTTTCCTTTTTGAAATTGAATGGTTCGATAAAGGAAGAAGGCAAAGCGTTTCACACTAAAGTATGAGAGGGGAACAAATACTAATATCAAGAACAGTAATGTAAAAGGTAATAAGAATGAATCTTTATTAAGTGATAATAGGTCTAGGTTTTGAGATGGACCAGTTTCAACTTCTTGTTCTGTTTCAGATGGAGCATCCGCATAAAAAATGTTAGAAAAGATGCTGAAAAGGGAAGGTTGCTCGGAGTCACCAGAACTTGGCGGTGTGAATTCCTCAGGAACAAATCCAAACCCCTCATGATAAACCTCGACCCAGGCATGCGCATTAGCATCAGGAACCTCAACCTCAATGGGGTGTTCAGAATAAGATTCTGAAGGAGTGTTAGTCCAATTTTGAATGTCTTCAGATTGTAATACGCTAACTTGCTCGCTGCTCATAGGACGCACAACGTAGCCCTCAATATAGCGAGCAGGGATGCCGTAGTTTCTGAGCAACATAACTGCGCTAGAAGCAAAGTGGGCGCAATAACCAGAGTTTTGTTTGGTCAAGAAGTGTTCTATGTAATCAGCATTTTCTGGGGTAGAGCCAGGGCTTTGACTATATTCATAGTGATCCAAAAAATAATTTTTTACAAGCTGAATCTGTTCTTTTTGAGTGTTTGCATATCCGATTTTGTTACAAACATCATCAAGCGTTGGCTTTAGCCAATCTGGAACATAGAGAAAGGATAAGGTAGAGTTTTTATGATACTGTTCCAAATAGGTATACTCTTTATAGTTTTTGGCAACTAACGTTTCCGGAGAATCCTTTTTACGATCTGTATCCAATGGATCATAGAGCGGAATGCGGTATTGATATTGCAAAGTTTCTTTATACTCACCGATTGGCATCGGAGTGCTTAAAATGGAAAGGTAATTAAAGCTTTGATCATCAACCGTGTAATAAGGTAAGTATAAGCAAGGGTCGGCATTAAGATTTTGAATTTTCACAATGCCCTGTACAAAGTTTTTGTTATTAGAAGTATCGGATGCAATTCTACTAGCTTCAAGGAACGTGGTGAAAAGATTGAATTCTGAATTGGTTGCACCAATGTTGGAATCAACAATTGAAGGTGCGGGTTCCCAAGAGGTGCCAGTATAGTCAAAACCAGTAAATGCCTTAAGGTAAAGGGATTCGTTGCCTAAAATAGGTGCATATGAAACAATCAGATCGGTTTGATAGTCGGGGCGAATGGCACTTACACCACCGAGATTTCCGTAGGCTAAGCCTCCTTTAGCATAGTAGCGGTCTGTAAAACTTGCCAGACCAAATTGAACAAATTGTTTTACGTACTCATCGGTAGTTGCTTTTAATTTGTTGGTTGAGTTATCAATATTTGCTTTTGTTAAGGTTTGGTTTGTAAATAGTATTAATACAAAAGCCAAAAGCATAGAAAAAAGTCCGATCTGGAGCACGAGTTTTCCATTGAATCGGTAGGAATATGTGAAATGGTTCTTTTTTTGCTTGAAATCAAAATCATAGAATACCTTTTTGGTAGGAATCATATGATGACCACTACTTCCAAGAATTCCAGTTGCAACATAGGCTGTAATTAAAAAGAAAAAAAATAGTGGATGTGGGACTTTCCTTATATAAAGGGGAATCTGTATAAAAGGTAATGTCATAATGACCGTTAGGAAGGTACTCATATATGTGGAAATTGAAATGTTTAGGAGCACACAAAGAAAAAAACCTAGAAAAACAAACGTAATTGGAATTGTGAGTTCACGATTGGTAACAAACTCAGTTACTTCACGAACAGAAGACAATTCGAAAAATGTTCCATAGTCAGCATAAACAATGTTTGTAAATGCCTGAAAACCACTATTTACGTAATTTCGTAATTGAATGATGAAAAATGTAAAAATTAAAAATAGGATGGGGTAGGCAATGTTGAAAACAATGCGATTATAGTGTAGAAATGCTAAAATAATTGAAAAGAAGAAGAGTGCTACACCGGTAAGAAAAAGATTGCAAGGCAAATCAAAGCAATCGATGAGAGTTCCAACCGTGCCAAATGAAGCGAAAAATATGATGAATGCTTTTGTTAAACATACAATCCATTTATAATCTTTATTTACTGCTTTGGTTTCAGATACTTGAAAACCAAATAGTGGATTCGAAAAGGGATAGTCTATGCTTTGTTTAGATAAGAACATGTTCCACTCCTTTGTGGGTAATTTGTACAACACTACCTTTTTGAAGACCAGATTGCTGATAGGTAATCAGGCCAAGATTTTCTAAATCGTAGGTAGATTCATAATAGAGTTCTGTCAATGCTTCTACTAAATCCTCTTCCGATTTTAATGTGAAATAGACAAAGTCTTCTTTTTGTTTACTATAGTAGGCATAAAAGAAATTCTGTTGGTGCGCTAATAATTCTTTTGCAAATGCAAATGAGTGATCGAGCATTAAATCAAGATAAGGACTATCAAGAGAAGGCAAATACAATTCGTTTATAACAAAGAATTGGTGATCAGTGGTGTTTTCATTTTCTTTGATCATAAGCTTCCCGATTTTTGCTGAAAGTTTCCAATGAATTTTCTGTAAGCGATCACCAGGAATATATTCTCGAAGATCAGTTACATTTGAAGAATGGTTTCCTTTTGAGGAACTTTCCTCGTATTCGTCAAAACCTTCCGTGTATAAGTCTGGATGAAATGTAATTTCTTGAGAAAAGCTTGGAATCACTAATACTTCAAAAGAAGAGTCCACTTTTTTTCTAAAAGAAAATAAACGCAAAAAATCATAAATCCTAAACTCCGATATTGCAGCTTGGAAACATCCATTTTTAGATAGTTTCAAATCAAAAGTGGCTGAATTCGTTTGTTTAAGCAATCCGGGCAATATGATTTCAAGATCTTGTGTGTTTGGATAAAAATAGTGATTTAAATGATACTTGATTTCAATATCGGAAATTGGAAACACACAATGGTTCATGGCAATTATTTTCACGGGTATTGTAGTGTTTTTCTCTGTAATAACCAATGTGGTTGAAATACTGCATTCGATTTTCATGGACACGTAGCGTGTGATGAAAAAGGAAATAACAGGTAGACAGACAATGAGCAAGGATAAAACAACAAAGATGGTTTGGCGATAATAGATTGCTAACAGGAATGAAATGAATAAAAGAATGAAGTATTCCAACCAACTTTGTATGAGTTTCCAATTAGGAATTCGTTTCATAATAGTTCCTTTCAAAGCTACGATAGTCTAGGAATGGGAACGATTTGTAAGATTTTATCTAAGACGTCCTCAATAGTTAGTCCAGACGCTTTTGCTTTGGTACTCAGTAAAAGCCTGTGATTGCATACACTAAAAAAGATTTTGTGAATATCTTCTGGAACGACATAATCACGATTTTGATAAAGTGCATGTGCTTTTGCCATTTTTAATACAGCAATACTTCCTCGAGGACTAATACCAAGAGAAAGTGAATCACTTTTGCGTGTTGCTTCTGTAAGGTGAACAATATATCCAAATAACTCGTCGTGAACAAATACCTGTTCAGCCTTTTGTTGTAGCATAATCAAAGAATCTGTAGATAAAACAGAACAGACCTCATCAATACTTTCAAAGGATCTACCCATCAAAATTTCAGTTGCACTTTTGTGATCGGGATAGCCAAGGGTAAGTCGTACAAAAAAACGGTCCAATTGTGAGTCTGGAAGTTTTTGGGTTCCGGATGCACCGACTGGATTTTGAGTGGCAATTACAAAGAATGGTTTCTCAAGAGTGTGCGTAGTTCCATCGACACTGACCCTCTTTTCTTCCATTGCCTCAAGTAAAGCGGATTGGGTTTTGGGTGAAGTACGGTTGATTTCATCTGCAAGGAATAGATTTGTAAAGATTGCCCCTTCGCGAAATGAAAATTCTCCTGAAGTCTGGTCATAGAGTGAAAAACCAATAATATCACTTGGCAACACATCTGGTGTAAATTGCATTCGTTTATAAGAAAGAGACATTGATTTTGATAATGCTACAGCCAGTGTTGTCTTTCCGACTCCGGGTATATCTTCTAAAAGAATGTGTCCACCGGCTAAAATTGTACATAAAACCAAATCAATTACCTGATCTTTTCCGCGTAAGACCTTTTTAATTTCTTGCTTTACAGCTTGTAGTTCTAAATTCAAGAGCTTATCCTCACTTTGTTCTTAGTTTTGTCTATTTTACTATTTTAATCGTTATTTTGCAAATAAAAACATGTTTTTGAAGAACATTTTCCGTTAATTTTTTTGTGAATGCTTTGTTGATGATAAAACGTTCCTATGCTATAATAAAACGATTATGCGAAAGGAAGAACAGGTGATTAAATGAAGGCATTTTTGATATTGGAAGACAAGACTGTTTTTGAGGGAACACATATTGGAGTCGATAAAGATATTATCAGCGAAATTGTGTTTAATACTTCAATGGCAGGTTATTTGGAAGTGTTGACCGACCCATCTTACGCAGGACAAGCAGTCTGTATGACCTATCCATTAATAGGAAATTATGGGATTTGCGAAGAGGATATGGAATCTAGGAAATTATGGCCAGATGGTTTTATTGTCCGAGAATTATCTAGAATTCCTAGCAATTTTAGAATGAATACAACAATTCAGGAGTTTCTAATCAAATATGATATTCCTGGTATTGCTGGTATTGATACAAGAGCCCTTACAAAGATTTTGAGAGAAAAAGGGACAATGAATGGAATGATTACTACAAACGAAAACTATGACCTTGATGAGATTATTCCTAAGCTACATCAATATACAACTGGAAAAGTTGTTGAAAAAGTAACTTGTGACAAAAAATATACAATCGCTGGAGTTTCCTCACTTGAAGAAAATGGTCCAATTTCGGGGTCTACAAGATATGATGGGACAAAGGAGAAAAAGCCTTCTTTAGTGAACGTGTTAAATGGTGCAGGCAAAAAGGTTGCCTTGATGGATTTTGGAGCAAAAGATAATATTGCAAACAGTTTGGCGTCAAGAGGATGCAATGTTACCGTTTATCCAGCACTTACAAGTGCAAAAGAAATATTGGCAGATTGTCCGGATGGAATTATGTTGTCAAATGGACCTGGTGACCCAAAGGAATGTGTTTCAATTATTAAGGAAATCAAAGCATTATATGATTCAAATGTTCCGATTTTTGCAATCTGTTTAGGACACCAATTAATGGGACTTGCAACAGGTGCAGACACTTTTAAGATGAAGTATGGTCACAGAGGTGGAAATCATCCTGTTAAAGACCTTTCAACAAATCGCGTATATATTTCGAGTCAAAATCATGGATATGTAGTGGATGTTCATAATATCGACCCAAAGGTGGCTACGCAAGCGTTTGTAAATGTGAATGATGGAACCTGTGAAGGGCTAGCTTACACTGGGAAAAATATATTTACAGTCCAATTTCATCCAGAGGCATGTCCAGGACCTCAGGACTCGAGCTACTTGTTTGATCGATTTATTGAAATGATGGAGGAATATAAGAATGCCTAAAAATCCAAATGTAAAAAAAGTACTTGTAATTGGTTCTGGTCCGATTGTAATTGGGCAGGCAGCAGAATTTGACTACGCTGGAACACAGGCATGTCGTTCTTTAAAAGAAGAAGGGGTTGAAGTTGTTCTTATTAATTCAAACCCTGCAACCATTATGACGGATAAAGAAATAGCTGATAAAGTATATATTGAGCCATTAACAGTAGAAGTCGTTAAGAAATTAATTTTGAAGGAACGACCAGATAGTGTTCTTCCTACTCTTGGTGGACAGGCAGCATTAAATCTTGCAATGGAATTAGACGAAAGTGGTTTTTTAAGAGAGCAGGATGTTAAATTACTTGGAACAACTGCAATGACAATTAAAAAAGCAGAAGATCGTCTAGAATTCAAAACTACTATGGAGAAAATTGGAGAGCCTTGTGCAGCATCACTGGTTGTTGAGAATGTACCGGATGGAGTTGCTTTTGCTAGAACAATAGGTTATCCAGTGGTACTTCGACCTGCCTATACACTAGGTGGATCAGGTGGTGGAATTGCTGATAACCAAGCACAGCTTGAAGAAATATTGGAAAACGGATTACGTCTTTCAAGAGTAAGCCAAGTGTTGGTAGAACGTTGTATCGCAGGTTGGAAAGAAATTGAGTATGAAGTAATGCGAGATGGTGCTGGAAACTGTATTACTGTTTGTAATATGGAAAACATTGACCCGGTTGGAGTTCATACGGGGGATAGCATCGTTGTTGCTCCATCACAGACGCTTGGGGATAAAGAGTATCAAATGCTTCGAAGCAGTGCACTTAATATTATTAATGAATTAGAAATAACGGGTGGCTGTAATGTGCAATACGCTCTTCATCCAACCAGTTTTGAATATTGTGTTATTGAGGTAAATCCAAGGGTAAGTCGTTCATCAGCACTTGCTTCAAAGGCAACAGGGTATCCAATTGCAAAAGTTGCAGCTAAAATTGCACTAGGATATACGCTAGATGAGATTCAAAATGCAATTACTAAGAAGACTTATGCAAGTTTTGAGCCAACCTTAGACTATTGTGTTGTTAAGTTACCAAGACTACCATTTGATAAATTTATTACAGCAAAAAGAACGTTGACGACGCAAATGAAGGCAACTGGAGAAGTTATGAGCATCTGCAATAACTTTGAAGGTGCGTTAATGAAAGCATTAAGATCCCTTGAACAACATGTGGATTGCCTTCAAAGCTATGATTTCACGGATCTATCTGTGGAAGAGTTAAAAGAAAGATTGAAAATTGTAGATGATCAAAGAATTTTTGTAATCGCAGAGATGCTTCGTAAAAATGTGGATTATCAAACAATTCATGATATTTCAATGATTGATTTTTGGTTTATTGATAAATTGGCAATTCTTGTTGAAATGGAACAAGCATTGAGTACCCAACCATTGACCGTTGATTTATTGAAAGAAGCAAAAAGAATCGAATTTCCGGACACTGTTATCGCTAGACTTACAGGTAAAACAGAAGATGAAATTCGTGATATGAGGTATGATAATAATATCATCGCATCTTTTAAGATGGTAGATACTTGTGCAGCTGAATTTGCAGCGTCTACACCTTATTACTATTCCGTATTTGGTGGAGAAAATGAGGCGAGTGTTACAACCCCTCCTAAGAAAGTGCTTGTATTAGGATCAGGTCCGATTCGAATTGGTCAAGGAATTGAATTTGATTATTGTTCTGTTCATGCAACATGGGCATTTGAAAAAGAAGGATATGAGACAATTATCGTTAACAATAATCCGGAAACTGTAAGTACGGATTTTGATATTGCTGACAAACTATATTTTGAGCCATTAACAAGGGAAGATGTAGAAAATATTGTGAGATTTGAGAAGCCAGATGGTGCAGTGGTTCAATTTGGTGGACAAACAGCGATTAAATTGACTGAAAGTTTAATGAAAATGGGAGTTCCAATTTTAGGAACAAGCGCTGAAAATGTAGACGCAGCAGAAGATCGTGAGTTGTTTGATAAGATTCTTGAAGAGTGTGAGATACCAAGACCTTCTGGTGGAACAGTGTATACTGCGCAAGAAGCAAAAGTTGTAGCAAATCAACTTGGATATCCAGTTTTGGTAAGACCTTCCTATGTACTTGGTGGCCAGGGTATGCAGATTGCGATAACAGACGATGAAGTGGAAGAGTTCATGGAAATCATCAATCGGATTGCACAAGATCATCCAATTTTGGTTGATAAATATTTGGTTGGTAAGGAAATAGAAGTAGATGCAGTATGTGACGGGACGGATATTTTGATTCCGGGAATCATGGAACATATAGAACGTGCAGGTGTCCACTCGGGAGATAGCATTTCAGTGTACCCAGCTCAAACGATTAGTATTGCTGTAAAAGAAAAAATAGCGGAGTATACGAGACGATTAGCAAAGGCACTCCACGTTATTGGTCTGATTAATATTCAGTTTATTGTATGTAATGAAGATGTGTATGTAATTGAAGTAAATCCTAGATCATCAAGAACAGTTCCTTATATAAGTAAAGTTACTGGAATTCCAATTGTTGATTTGGCAACCAAAGTAATTACTGGATATAAGATTAAAGATCTTGGATATGAAACGGGATTGCAGAAAGAGTCGGATTATATTGCCATTAAGATGCCAGTCTTTTCGTTTGAAAAAATTAGAGGGGCAGAGATTAGCTTAGGACCTGAGATGAAATCAACCGGTGAGTGTTTGGGAATCGCGAAAACATTTAATGAAGCACTCTATAAGGCATTTCTTGGAGCTGGAATTGATTTACCAAAGCACAAACAAATGATTATTACGGTTAAGGATGCTGACAAAGGTGAGGCGATTGATATTGCTGCCAGATTTGAAAAACTCGGGTATACAATCTATGCAACGCGCTCGACAGCAAATGCCTTAAAAGAAGCAGGTATTAAGGCCAGAAAAGTAAATAAAATCAGACAGGAGTCACCAACTGTTATTGACTTGATTTTAGGACATAAGATTGATTTAGTAATCGACACGCCTACTCAGGGCAGGGATAAATCAAGAGATGGTTTCTTGATTCGAAGGACTGCAATCGAAACGGGTGTGAATTGTTTAACCAGTTTAGATACGGCAGCAGCTTTATTAACAAGTTTGGAAAACACAGATATTGACAACTTGACGCTGATTGATATTGCAACGGTTTAAAAACTTGTAAATGAGGATATAAAATGAGGATTATACTATGGTAGATGGTAGAAACAGAAGTAGATCCATTGTTAAAATTTCCCTATTTAGTCTGATTGTACTAGGAGTATGCCTTATTGTATGTTTGATACATATAGGAGATATTAAGACGAATTTTGAACAGAAAATGAGTAGCAATCTGCGAAGTGATTTGCAGATTGCTACTCAAGTTGTTTCAGATCGCATGAAACATTCTATGACAGCATTAAAGGATTCTGCTGACAAGATATCCAATTCTGCTCATATTCCAACAAAACCCTATATTATTAATGTGATAAGTGAATCGCAAAAAATTGATGCATTTGAAGCGGTTGTTTATATTAGCAGGAATGGAACTATTTTTTATAGCGACGGAATGACACAGGATTCAACAGAAGCAGGCATTTTTAGGTATGTTGATGTTGAAGCACCAGTAGTAAAAATTATGAATCCACACGAGACGGTGATTCAAAAGGGTCTTGCCTATTACATTGTTCCTGTTTATTATAAGTCGGAGAAAATAGGACAAATAGTTGGGATCAAGTATTTGACGGGATTGTTAAAAGAAGATTCTTTTCAATATATTAATCAAATTGGCGATACTTTTATGATGAATCAAAATGGCGATATACAAGCAGAGAATGTGGATGATTTTAAACTTGATTTGTATGAATCCGAGAGTATATTTGATCGAATTGCAGCAATAACAGGAAATACCGAGCAGAACAGGGCGAAGATAGAAGACTGGAAAACGCTTCTAAGTAAAGACGATTATATCTATGATGAGCTTGTAAATCCGCAAGGAGAAAAGGTTGATGTTGCAATCATGAGAATTGCAGCAAGTGATAATCTCTTCTTAGTGCATTGCTTTCCAGATTCGGTATTTAGTGATGCAGTTCGACCAATCTTAATTAGAACCGTTTTTGTCTGCGGAATTATTGTTGTATTAATGCTTTCACTAATTCTCTTTGTATGGGCATCCACAAAACATCACAGTAAAATGATTGGAATTTTGGCATATAAGGACAATGTTACAAATGGAAAGAATGCAAACTATTTTTATGATCAAGCAATCATCATACTTTCAAATAATAAAGAACGAGCATATTTGGTTGAACGTTTTGACATTCTGAATTTTCGATACATCAATGAAGCCTACGGGCATTTGCGTTCGGATGATCTATTGAAAATCATTTATCATGTTGCAAGTGAAATATTTCAAGAAGATGAATTGTGTGTGCGACTTGATTCGGATCAATACGTCTTATTAGCCAAGAATGATGATCATTATTTTTCGAGAATTAAAGCAATGGAACAACAAGTGAATGAAGAAGTAAAGAAAATTGGAATTTATTATCCAATCCGCTTGAAACGAGGAATTTATCAAATTAGAAACGGCGAGCATGAAATTCAAACGTTTATTGATCGAGCCAATATTGCAAGGAAGTCGGTTGATCGTAGGGGTAAGGAATTAGTTGCAATTTATAGTGATAAAATCATTAATGAAATGCGAAAGATCGATAAAATTGAAGCGGAAATGGAAGATGCACTTGTAAACGGAGGATTTAGAATCTACATTCAGCCAAAATGGGATGTAGTAAAAGATCAAATATGTGGTGGAGAAGCATTGGTGAGATGGATTAAGAGTGATGGCAGTATTATTTCACCAAATTCGTTCATCCCCATTTTTGAAAGAAATGGATTTATTGAAAAGCTAGATTTCTATATGCTTGAATCAATTTGCAAGAAAATGCGAGAATTGATTGATCTTGGAGTTGAAATACTGCCAATTTCAATTAATCAATCCAGAATATTACTTCATAATCCAGAATATGTGAATCGAGTTGAAAGTATTATTGAAGCATACCATGTTCCTAAGGAAATGATTGAGTTAGAACTTACAGAAACTGTGTTTTTTAGTGAAAAAAATAAAATGCTCCATGTAATGCGCCAATTGAAAGAACAAAATGTTGTTATATCAATGGATGATTTTGGCTCAGGATATTCATCCCTTAATTTGCTAAAGGAAATCCCATTCGATGTTTTGAAAATTGACAGAGAGTTCTTTGGAGAGTCAGTCAGTAAGAAGTCTAGTAGCTTTATTTTGAAGAAAATAGTGGAAATGGCAGAGGGATTGGGTATTCAAGTTGTTTGTGAAGGGGTCGAAACAAAAGAGCAACTAGATATTATCACGGAAATTGGTTGTCGATATGTGCAGGGTTTTTATTATGGGAAACCAATGCCAATGGATGTGTTTATTGAGAAATACCACAATATTAAGCCGGTGTAGAATATGAAAAGAAATGTAAATTTAGAACTGATCAATAGAATGAATCAACCAGCAGAGAAGGGGAAAAGGATTCTGTTGCATAGTTGTTGTGCACCGTGCAGTACCCATGTAATCACAATGCTTGCTAATACATATAGGGTCACCGTTTTTTATTATAATCCCAATATTACAATTGAAACGGAATATTCTTTGCGTAAAGAAGAACAAATCCAATTGATTCAAAAGTTCAATAATCAGACATTTGGTTATCCAATCGAATTTCTTGAGGGAGATTATGAACCGGATCTATATTTCGATCAAATTAGGGGAAACGAAGATCAGCCAGAGGGGGGGAAACGATGCGAGCTATGTTTTCGAATGCGCCTTCTCAAAACGGCAATGTGTGCAATAAATTCAGACTTTGATTGTTTTATGACAACATTAACCATTAGTCCGCTTAAAAACAGTGATCAAATAAATGGTATTGGACATGAGATTGAAACAGAGGTTGGAATAAAGTATTTGCCAACGGATTTTAAAAAAGGGAATGGGTATCTGCATTCTATTGAATTGTCAAAAGAGTATCAGCTATATAGGCAAGATTATTGTGGATGTATTTATTCAAAAGCTGAAGCAAATATAAGAAAAATGTTAGGAGAACAGAATGAAAAAATTACTAGATGAAATATCAAATAGATTGGGTTCTGCATTTGAGCAAGCAGGTTATACAAGTGAGTTTGCAAAGGTGAGTCTATCAAACAGACCGGATTTATGCGAATTTCAGTGCAATGGAGCTTTAGCAGCAGCTAAAAATTACAAGAAAGCGCCTTTAATGATTGCAAATGAAATTCTGGAGTATTTATCGAAAGACACATATTTTGATAATGTAAGTGCAGTTGCACCAGGATTTATTAATTTCAATTTGGGAAATACAGATCTTCATGCATATTTATTGGAAATGCAAAGAGCGGATCGATTTGGAGTTGAGCAGAGTAAATCGCCGAAAAAAATAGTGCTTGATTACGGTGGACCAAACGTTGCAAAGCCACTACATGTTGGACATTTAAGATCAGCAATTATTGGTGAGAGTATTAAAAGAATACTTCGTTATGCTGGACACGAGGTGATTGGTGATATTCATCTAGGTGACTGGGGATTGCAAATGGGACTCATTATTACCGAGTTAAAAGAAAGAAATCCAGATTGGAATTACTTTGATGAAGGCTATCAAGGTGAGTATTCGGATATGGCTCCATTTACAATTTCAGAGCTAGAAGAAATTTATCCAACGGCAAGTGTGAAGTCAAAGTCAGATCCAGAGTATAAAGAAAAAGCAATGAATGCAACCTACCGTTTACAAAATAAGGAGCGAGGTTTGGTCGCTCTTTGGAAACATATATTGAGTGTATCGGTAAGTGATTTGAAAAAGAATTATGGCTTGCTAAAGGTTGATTTTGATCTTTGGAAAGGTGAGTCAGATGTGGATGATCTAATCCCTCGAATGGTAAAAATGATGAAGGATGAGAACTATGCATATCTTTCTGAAGGAGCACTTGTAGTTGATGTTATGGAAGAAACAGACACAAAAGAGGTTCCACCATGTATGATTCTTAAATCGGATGGGGCAACACTATATAACACAACTGATTTGGCAACAATTATGGAGAGAATGGAGACGATCTCACCAGATGAAATCATCTATGTTGTTGACAAAAGACAGGAATTATATTTTGAGCAAGTATTTAGGTGTGCTAAAAAGACCAAGTTAGTGACTGAGAAGACCAAGTTGAAATTTTTGGGATTTGGCACTATGAATGGAAGAGATGGTAAGCCGTTTAAAACCCGCGATGGTGGAGTGATGAGACTAGAGTCATTGTTACAGGATGTTTCGGACACGATGTATGATAAAATATTACAAAACCATCAAGACGATAGTGAAGAGGCTAGAAAAATTGCAAATACAGTTGCACTTGCTGCAATTAAGTATGGAGATTTATCCAACCAAGCATCCAAAGACTATATATTTGACCGAGAGAGATTCACGTCATTTGAGGGGGATACAGGACCTTATATTTTATATACCATGGTGCGAATTAAATCTATTTTACTCAAGTACGGCGAACAGGGTAAGGATGTGAGGGATGCCGTTTTAGGAGTTGCTGAAAGCGCATCGCAAAAGGCATTTATGCTAGAACTAGCAAAATTTAATGCTGTTATTGATTCGGCATGCCAAGAGTATGCACCTCATAAGATTTGTGCGTTTATGTATGATGTTGCAAATGCCTGTAACCGGTTTTATCATGAGACCAAAATACTATCACAATCAGATGAGAGTAAGAAGCAAAGTTATATTGCGCTTATTGCATTGGCACTTCGTATTTTGGAAACTTGTACCGATTTATTAGGATTTGATTCACCAGAAAAAATGTAGA
>CAZWNX010000043.1:15436-16989 GCA_964635395.1 uncultured Lachnospiraceae bacterium | reverse complement strand
TTCAAACTAATTTTCCCCATGTCGCTCTAGCAAATCTGTTTGCAAAGCTTCTAAATAGGGAATATAGTATTCCATTTTTCTAGAAATTACAAATCGTTCATCTAACTCATCTAAACGAAAGCTTTTACGTCCACCATTTTGAGCGCGATCCCAAAACACTACTAAATCTCGAAATGGTAGGTAATAGAAAATTTCTTCTTTTGTAAAATGAATCAATATAAACGATATCCCCTGCTGTTTTTCAAAATCCCTCATAAATTCCACTTGGTGGGCATGAATATTTTGCATTGTAAACGTCTTTGTAGCACACTCTTTTGCATCAAAACAGACTGGTATTCCTTGCACTAAACCGATGTAATCCACTGTACTTTTTTGTTCAAAATAGGCCAATGTGATATGTCTGTTTTCTTTATCTATTTGTATGGGCGTAATTGGTGTTGGAACCTTTTGAATAAGCGCTAGACCACATTCTCGATAACGCTCATTGGTACGATTCAAAGACTCCTCCAAAAAAGAGCCCCTTAATCCGCGTGTTTTAAACGAACTCATCTGTTCCCTCCATCTAGAATTTTCTCATATACATCTGGTTCTTTGGCAAGAATTTCCATATTTGATAAATACTCAAATGGTTCTGAAAGCTTTGGAAAAACCAACTTATAGGAATGTAGCAACTGGCTTTTCACTTGATATTTTTTTGAATACTCTTGATTCACTGACTTTAGTCCATATTTGTAATCGCCAATAATAGGATGATTGATGGATGCCAAATGTGCTCTGATTTGGTGTGTTTTCCCCGTCACAAGTTCTACTTCAAGTAAGGTTGTTCTCTCATTATGTTGAATTGGTACTAATTTCGTTTCAATATAGCTAGAATCCTTGGAATTCTCAGTTGAAATTGTTACACGATTTGTCTCTTCATCCTTTGTCAAATACCCACGAAGTTCGATTGGGGTAAGAATCCTTCCCGCCACAATACAGTGATAATATTTGTGAAGCGTTCGATCTAAAAACAATTGATTCATTGTCTGTAATCCCAAAAGACTTTTTCCACATACAATGAGACCTGTTGTATTACGATCCAAACGGTTGCAAATGGAAGGCATGAATGTATCAAGATCCGCAGGTGAAATCTTTTCATTTTTTAGCAAATAGCCAATGAAATACTCATTCAAAGAAACCAGGTTGCTTGCATCCTTTTGAGATAGCAAGTTGACTGGTTTATTAAATACTACAATATGTTCATCTTCATATACAACTGGAAGTGGCCCCTTATAATCCGATATAATTTGGTCATATGCATCCTCGTATATGGACATGTCACGCTGAATCCCCACAAACTTTTGAAACGTTTCATCCGATAGATAAAAAGTCACTCTATCTTCTTTTTGAAGTTTTTCTTTTCCATCCGCTTTTTGTTGGTTCAAAAGGATGTTTTTCTTTCTAAGCATCTTATGAACAAATGAAGATGGCGCTAATTTAAGTACTTTTAACAAGTATTTGTCAAATCTTTGTCCTGCCTCATTATCCTGAATAATTCGTTCAACCATAATTCT
>CAZWNX010000043.1:0-15336 GCA_964635395.1 uncultured Lachnospiraceae bacterium | reverse complement strand
TAAATTGATAATAGTGATAATTGGTGCATGATTTTATCTTCTTTGCTTTGTGAAGTTTCTCGCCCCTCTTCAGATGATTGCTTAACTTCACCGTTTGTGTCTTTCTCACTTAATTTTTGGATAAATAATGTCTCGTCTATAAATAGTAAGACCTTAATTTGAATCCCATTTTGTTTGAGAAGTTGAACTAAATGCTGTTCTAAGCGCTTATAGTCCTTATATTCTTTTAGCAACAGGCAATATACAAATTTATCCCTGATTGCAACAACCGGAACCTGCATATTGAATTCTTCTGACGTAAATGCAAATTGATATCCTATCTTAAAAATGGTTTCGTACTCTTTGACTTGTTCGTATAATGCAGGCTGAATTGCCTTGGTTTTTAAAAACATAATCAAAGATACTGCACTTTTGCTTGCTGGCAAAAATCCCAATACAGCAATAATTGTCAACAAATTAGCCTTTGTATGCGTTGTTGTATATCCCACATAATAGATTGCAATTGGAAGAAGAAACAATCCAATCGTCTTAATTAAATGATACTTTTTCATAAAGGGCAAATAGTCTTTACTGCCTTTTATTGGAAATTTCATACAAGTACCTACCCTTTCAATTTTGTAATAAGTGTAATAATGACACGATGTGGAACGATTTTTGCCAGCACTCTAAGTGCCTTGATTCCACCACCATAAACCGCCATTTCTTTACGATTAAACGATTGAACCAACGCATGATTGGCAACTTCTATTGCGGATTTCATAAAATATTTTTTGAAGAATAAGTCGTTTCCATCTTTTAAAGCACGATCAAAAAAGGCTGTTTCCACTGGTCCAGGACATACACAAGTAACAGAAATCCCAGTTTTCTTTAGTTCTTGATTTAACGCTCTTGAGAACGAAAGAACATAGGCTTTTGATGCAGCATATTCTGACAAACCAGGTTGTGGAAGAAAACCAGCGCTTGAAGCCATCTGAATAATTCTCGCACCCTTACGCATATAGGGAAGACAGATTCCAGTGATTGCAGTCAAACCAGTACAATTCACCTGTGTCATACCAACCTGATCTTCATATTCCATATTCGCAAACGAATCAACGATTCCATACCCAGCACTATTAATCAGCATACGAATATCGTATGCATCTTCTGCTAACAAGTCTTTCAACTTTGTATATTCTGACGAATTCGTCAAATCCATCGTCAAGATTATACATTTTGTCTCAAGTTCATTCTCTAATGCTTCTAGTGCTGCAAGGTTTCTTCCAATCAAAACAAATCTGTCTTTCTTGAAATTACTTTGGTCTAATTGTAGCGCAAATTCCCTTCCAATTCCCGATGATGCTCCTGTTATTATAATCGTTCTCATCATTTTGGCTTCCTCCTCGTTGTATTCTTAGAGTTGAATGTCTTTGGCTTTGCAGTTGGTTTCCCTTTTGGTTTTGCCGTTGGTTTACCTGCTGGTTTCTCAGTTCCACTCGCCTTCGACTTCTCTTTTCTAAGGACTCTTGGTTTAATGAAGCATTCTTGCCCAAATCCAATTAAGTCTGTACGACCTGCTTTTTGCAGTGCTTCCATAACGAGCTCACGGTTTTTCGGATTACGATATTGAATCAAGGCTCGTTGCATTGCCTTTTCATGTGGATTTTTCTCTACAAAGACCGGCTTCATGTTTCTTGGATCGTATCCCGTATAATACATAACCGTTGATAATGTAGATGGTGTCGGATAAAAATCCTGCACCTGTTCTGGCATATAACCAATATCACGTAAATACTCGGCAAGTGCAATTGCATCCTCACTGGTTGAGCCTGGATGTGAAGACATCAAATAGGGAACAACAAACTGATTCTTGCCCAATTCCTCATTGAGTTGATGATATTCTTCTAGAAAATCTTCATACACTTTTTTAGGTGGTTTTCCCATTCTAGCTAGTACTGCATCACTAATATGTTCTGGTGCAACTTTTAGCTGACCACTAATATGATGTTCTACTAACTCTTTAAAGAACGTCTTATCTGGGTCACATAATAAATAATCAAAACGAATTCCTGAACGCACAAATACTTTTTTAACTTTTGGCATTTCTCGTAATTTGCGAAGGAGTCTTAAATAATCACTATGATCCACGGTTAAATTTTTACAAGGTCTTGGATAAAGACATTGTTGCTTTTTACAAACACCTTTCTCTAATTGTTTTTCACAAGACGGCATTCGAAAATTCGCTGTTGGTCCACCAACATCATGAATATAACCTTTAAATTCCTTGTCTTCTATCAATAATTTTGCTTCATCAATGATCGATTCGTGGCTACGAACCTGTATGGTTCTACCCTGATGATAGGTAAGCGCGCAAAAACTACAACCACCAAAACAACCACGATTACTAATGAGCGAAAATTTCACTTCTTTAATAGCTGGAATTCCACCTTCTGCTTCATACATTGGATGATAGGTTCTTGCATAGTCTAATCTATAAACCTCATCCATTTCTTCCACGGTTAATGGAAAAGATGGGGGATTTGCAACAACATAAATCTGATTTGGGTACTCTTCTACTAATGCATTGGCTGTGTGTGCATCCGTGTTCTCATATTGAATCAAGAAGCTTTTTGCATGTAATTTTTTATTCTCTCTTGCACTTAAGTAATCCGGCAAAATTCGACCATCATATACAACATCTACCGTTTTGGTTTTATAAACAGTACCCCTGATATAAGTAATATCCTTGATATCCATACCGCTATCTAGTGCTTCTGCAATTTCTACAATGGATTTTTCTCCCATCCCATAGGATATTAAATCTGCTCCACTATCTAACAAAATAGATCGTTTAAAGGAATCCGACCAATAATCGTAATGCGCAAAACGCCTTAAACTTGCTTCAATTCCCCCAATGACAATGGGCGTATTTCTATATTTTCTTCGAATCATATTGCCATATACTACAGTCGCATGATCCGGTCTTTTGCCCATGACACCACCAGGACTATACGCATCTGTCTGTCTTCTTTTCTTAGAGACATAATAGTGATTCACCATGGAGTCCATATTTCCGCCACTGATTAAAAAGGCTAGCCTTGGCTCGCCAAATACATCAATACTATCTAAATCTTTCCAATCAGGCTGTGCAATTATACAAACACTATATCCCTTGGCTTCTAATAACCTGCTGATAATGGCTGGTCCAAAAGACGGGTGATCTACATATGCATCTGCAATTACAAATACAAAATCAGGTTGCGTGATGTTACGTTCAAGCATTTCACTTTTTGTTACTGGTAAAAAACTATTCATATAATTTTTCTAACTCCTCTTTGGTAAGTTCGCGATAGCTTCCTTTTGCAAGGTTTTCATCTAACGATAGTGACTTTATCTGGACTCTTTTTAGGTACGTAATTTTGCACTGAACACTGGATAGCATTCTCTTCACTTGATGAAACTTGCCTTCAACTATCTCAATTGTAGCTTTTACAGTTGCCTCATCCTGATCTAGCACCTCTACCTTAGCAGGTTTTGTCATTATTTCTTCATTCTCGAGAAAAATGCCTGTTTCTAGTCTTTCAATCTTATCTGAGTCTAGCATTCCTTCAGCTTCAAAATAGTATTTCTTGGTAGCATTTTTTTTGGGACTCATAAGCATATGCGAAAAATCCCCATCATTGGTAATCAAAATAAGTCCTTCTGTATCAACATCCAAACGTCCTACTGGAAAATACTGATCTTTTTTGCCAAATGTAAATTGATCCATTACGGTTTTATAATGTGCATCTTTATTTGCACTTACTTCACCAGCAGGTTTATGGTACATATAATAACCAAACTTCTTATAGGTAAGCTCTTGTCCATTTACCGTGATTTGATCTGAATTTGGATCAATCGAAACACCAAATGATTTGATTTTCTCTTGATTCAGTAAGACAATGTTCTTTTTGCAGTAGTCTTTTACCTGACTCCTTGTAATGCAAAATTGATCCGCTAAAAATTTTTCTAAACGCATGTGCTCTCCTCACGATAAAATGTGCTACATAAACAATGTCCATGTAGCACAAATCAAATCTATGATACTTAAATAATGTCTAAGGATACTCTGCCATCCTCATTGGCTATTTTTTGTTCCTGTCCCTCAATAAAATTCATTTCTTCAACAGGATATAATTCCGATCTGTTTGCCGTTACTACTTCATGGCAAGACTGTAAAGAAGTCATTAAATTTTCATATCTAGATGCTGCCACATCAATGGAATGTGCCAAAATGCCTTCTAGATTACCTAGTAAATCATCTGTATATTGAATTGAAGCTGTTTTGATCTGATTTGCTTCTAACGTTGCATTATCAAGAATCTCCTGTGCTTGTCTTGTTGCAAGACTTACAATTTCGTTAGCCTGAGCGTATGCAGCCTGCATAATCTCATGTTCATTAATGAGCTCATTGGTATGAACAGTTGCTTCATTAATGAGGGATTCTGCTTTTTCTCTGGCATCTTGTAAGATTGCTTCTTTATTACTGATGATTTTCTGATAACGCTTGATTTCATCAGGCGTTTTCATCCTTAACTCGCGCAAAAGTTCATCAATCTCTTCTTTTACAACAATTATTTTTGTACTTGAAAGTGGCTGGTATTTGCAACTATCAATATATCCTTCGATTTCATCAATAATTTGTTCGATCTTTGTGCTCATAAAATTCTCCTTATTATACTCTCCACTTAACAGTTTCCGTACTTATCATCCATCAATTTCGCTACAAATTCAGGAACACACTGAGATACATCTCCTCTGAATTTACTAATCTCTTTGACACTTGATGAACTCAAGTAAGAATACTCAAGACTCGTTGTCAAAAATATCGTGTCAAGCTCACCGTTTGATAACACTCGGTTTGTCTGTGCAATCTGTAACTCAAATTCAAAATCAGTAATTGCCCTTAATCCCCTAACGACAACCGAAATATCTAACTCTTTAGCATGATGAATTAACAATCCGTTAAATGAACTGATTCGAACATTTGCAATATCCTTGGTGGCTTCCTGTAATATTTTAACACGTTCCTCAGTAGAAAACAATGCAGTCTTATTCACATTATCAAGTACACTCACAACTAATTCATCAAATATCTGAGCACCCCTTTTAATAATATCTAGGTGACCATAGGTTACTGGATCAAAACTTCCTGGATAAATTGCTCTCATTACCTCTCCCCTTTTTGAATAAACACATGTTTATTATTCTTATATTTCTTTTCTTTGATGATTTCATAGCCTAATGATGACAGATAAGAAAAGTCCGTATTAAGTGCCGCTTCAACAACAATCAGCGTATCCTGCGTAATAATACTGGACATGGTCAAGTATTCTAAAACCCTTTGTTCTAATTCTTTATTATAGGGTGGATCCATAAACACAACATCAAATGTTTCCTTAAACTCAAGGAATTGTAAACTAACAAAAACATCTTGTCGTAGCACTAATGATTTATCCACAAATTTGGTATGCTCTAAATTACTTTCAATACAGGCTAATGCAGTTTTTGAATTTTCAACGAAAACAGCCCGCTTAGCTCCTCTGCTCAATGCTTCAATACCAATCGCTCCACTTCCACTAAATAAATCCAAAAAATTGCAATCCGGTAATTCATCCTGCAATACATTGAATAGTGTTTCTTTGGTTCGATCTGAAGTTGGTCTTGTATCCATTCCTTCTGGCGCACATAATTTTAAACTTCTAGCAACTCCTGCAACTACTCTCATTTTTTTACCACGCCTTCCTTTTATAAACGAAGTTTTGTTCCCTTCGTATCTCTTTTTCCAAGCTTAATTCGTCCATAATCAATTTCTTTTCCTTGATATTGAATGGTTGAATCTAAACCATTATTCATTGAAAGTTTGTACCCCTCAACATAGTCTTTTGCACTTAACTTCATTGCACGAACACCAATTGCTGCTTTCTTTTTCTCAGGCACTTCAGACAATAAAAACCTCGCAAAATAGCCATCCTTTGTTTGCATTACAACTTGTGTATTCTCACCAATATAAGAAACAAAACAAAGTTCATCATCTTCTAGGAGTTTTGCTCCTAAAACAGTTCGTTTTGCAACATCAAATTCAGCTCCATTTACAACTTTAATCATAGCCAGCCTTGTTGCAAACACTAGATTGTTTTTGCTAAGTTCCTTTTGTGTTGTTATAAATACAATCTGCTCTTCAAAAGAACTGAAATTACTGATATTGTCTATCGGAACCCCTTTATCTCTGAATTTACCATATGGTGTATCCGACATTTTGATGGAGTGAAGATTCCCATTGTTGGTAAACAAGAAAATTCTCTCCGTATTTTTACACTGCAAAATATATTTATTTTCTGCAATAACAGCCTCTTTATTTCGTTCATAAGTGGATACATCAATACTCTTTACATATCCAAAACGATCCATTATAAATACAAGATCAATTTCTTCTGGTTTGGCTTCTTCATACTCAATAATTTGGGCATTTGTAATAACCGTCTTACGTGGTTTTGCAAATTCCTTTTTAATTTGATCAAGTTCATTGATAATAACAAGTGCCATTGAATCATGTCTTGCAAGAATATCCTGATATTCATAAATATTTGCCATTGTCTGATCGTGATCAGCCAATAATGCTTCTATTTCCAATCCGATTAGTTTATATAATCGCATATCCAAGATAGCATTTGCTTGTTTTTCCGAAAACAACAAGCCCTGGGCCATAATTTTGGATTCTTTGTATTTAAATTTAACACCTGTTGTATCCCCATGAATCAAGCAGGCTTTTGCCATGTTGCGATCTTTTGATCCACGTAAAATCTCAATAATTAGGTCAATTACATTGCAGGCTTTAATTAAACCCTCTTGTATTTCCTTGCGTTCTAATTCTTTTTGTAAAAGGTTTTGATATTTTCTCGTTGTTATTTCAAATTGAAATTTGGTACAGGCTTCTAAAACACCTTTTAAGCTAAGTGTTTCTGGCTTTTGATTCGAAACTGCCAGCATATTTACCCCAAATGTATCCTCTAGACGTGTTTTCTTATATAGTAATTGAATAAACTTTTCAGTATCCGCATCCTTCTTTAATTCAATTACAAAACGAATTCCATCCTTCGAAGATTGATTCGAAATATCAATAATATCCGTTGTTTTCTTTGTCTCGGAAAGATTTGCAACATCCATTAAAAACCTGGAAATCCCTGCTCCAATCATTGTATATGGAATTTCTGTAATGACAATATTTGTTTTTCCACCTTTTAGCTTTTCAACATCTACCGTTCCACGAACCTTGATTTTACCCATTCCAGTTTCATAGATCTCAAGCAAATCATCTTTGTTACATACGATGCCCCCTGTTGGAAAATCAGGCCCTTTTATATGTCGCATTAATTCTTTGGTTGTGATGTCAGGATTCTTCATATAAGCCTTTAACGCATCTATAACTTCCCCCATATTATGTGGCGGAATACTCGTTGCCATACCAACTGCAATACCTTCCGCTCCATTAATCAATAGATTTGGGACTTTGACCGGAAGTACACTTGGTTCTCTTTCTGTCTCATCAAAGTTTGGAATAAAATCCACAACATCTTTATCTAAATCACTCAGAAAATTTTCTTGTGTAAATTTGGATAATCTTGCTTCTGTATAACGCATTGCCGCTGCGCCGTCGCCTTCGATGGAACCAAAATTACCATGTCCTTCAACAAGGGGCATTCCCTTTTTGAAATCCTGCGACATTACCACTAACGAATCATAGATCGAGCTATCGCCATGAGGATGGTACTTACCCATGGTATCGCCAACAATACGTGCACTCTTACGAAATGGCTTATCCCATTTAATTCCCAACTCATACATATCATACAACGTTCGACGCTGAACTGGTTTTAAGCCATCCCTTACATCTGGAAGAGCTCTTGCAATAATAACACTCATCGCATAATCTATGTAGGACTTTTCCATCACCTCGGAATACTCGGTTTTAATTATTTTTTCTTCCATTCCCTTACTCCTTACGATGTGTTAGACGTCTAATAATGCTTCATGCGCATTCTCATAAATAAATGCTTTTCTTGGAGCCACTTCTGTTCCCATCAGAATTTCTGTCACCTGAGAGGCTAATCGGCTATCTTCTATTTCTACTTGCTTTAGAATTCTTGTCTCAGGATTTAAGGTTGTCTCCCACAATTGAGATGCATCCATTTCTCCTAATCCTTTATATCGCTGTAATGTGAATGAACCTTTTTGCTTTTTGCGATATAGATCAAGTGCCTTATCATCGTATAAGTATTCTTCTTTTCCTTTACTTGGCATCGCCTTATAAAGTGGTGGCATTGCAATATAGACATGCCCCTCCATAATTAGTTCTGGCATAAACCTGTAAAATAGCGTTAGTAACAGCGTGGCAATATGTGACCCATCCACGTCTGCATCGGCCATAATAATGATTTTGTGATAACGTAATTTGGACACATCAAAGTCATTCCCAAAACCTTCTGAGAACCCACATCCAAATGTATTGATCATCGTCTTAATCTCTGCATTTGCCAGTACCTTATCAATGCTTGCTTTTTCCACATTCAGAATTTTACCACGAATCGGCAAGATTGCTTGATAATGCCTGTTCCTAGCTGTTTTTGCGCTTCCTCCGGCAGAATCTCCCTCTACAATAAATAACTCACACTTAGAAGGATCTCTCGATTCACAGTTTGCTAATTTACCATTTGAGTCAAATGAAAACTTAGGTTTTGAAAGTAAATTCACCTTTGCCTTTTCTTCATTTTTACGGATTCTTGCAGCTTTTTCAGCACATCCAATAACATTCTTTAATGCATCTAAATTACGATCAAAAAACCTTGTGATTTCCTCACCCGTAATCTTACCCACCACTTTAGCAGCATCTTGATTATCTAGCTTCGTTTTTGTTTGTCCTTCAAATCTTGGATCAGGATGCTTGATTGATATCACCGCCGTCATTCCATTTCGAACATCCGCACCCGTAAAATTCATATCTTTTTCTTTTAGTATATTGAGTTCCCTTGCATAGGAATTGATAATTGTCGTAAATTGAGTTTTGAAACCCGTTAAATGAGTTCCTCCCTCAGCATTATAAATATTATTACAAAATCCTAGCACGTTTTCATGAAATTCGTTCACATATTGAAACGCTATTTCAACTGTAATCCCATCGCTCTCGCCTTTATAACTAATCACCTCATGAATCGTATCTTTTGATTTATTTAGGTCTTTAATAAAACCAACAATTCCCTCTGGTTCATGAAATGTAATTTCTTCAAACGTTTCTTTGCGTTCATCCTTAAAATGAATTGTAAGGTTTGGATTCAAATAAGCCGTTTCATGTAATCGGCTCTTTATTTCATCTGCTTTGAAAACTGTCTTATCAAAAATAGTGTCATCTGGTATGAAATTTACATAAGTACCCGTTTCTTTCGTTTTTCCAATAATTGGAAGTAATCCATCCACTAAATCAATGGTCGGAATTCCACGTTCATAACGATCTTCATAAATCTGTCCATTTCTTTTAACACGAACAATCAAGGAACTTGAAAGAGCATTGACAACTGACGAACCTACCCCATGTAAACCACCACTTGTTTTGTAGGATGAATCATCAAACTTTCCACCAGCATGTAACGTTGTGAAAACGAGACGTTCTGCACTCATTCCTTTTTCATGCATCTCTACAGGAATTCCGCGTCCATTGTCAGTAATTGTAGCCGAACCATCTTTCTCAAGAATAACTTGAATATTGGAACAATGTCCCTCAAGGTGCTCATCTACAGCATTGTCAACAATTTCATAGATTAAGTGGTTGAGTCCTTTTGTCGAAACACTTCCTATATACATTCCCGGTCTTTTTCGAACTGCTTCAAGACCTTCTAATACCGTTATACTTGAAGCATCATACGTACTTACTTTTCCCATGGACAGTATCCTCTTTCGTTCATTTCAATCATAAAATAAATTATAGCACATATCTTTCATAAATCAATAAAAAAACACATGATATAGTAAGTACAAAACCGCGATTACCATATCATGTGTATATAAAACAGATCATCCTTATACGTTTTGTGTGACTGCGATTGCCAATGCACCTGGTCCAATATGACACGCTATACTAAGTGACAATGGTTGAATATTAATTATATGCCCAGGAAATTCTTCACTAAGCTCCTCTTTTAACTTCATTGCTGCTTCTAAATCCTTGGTATATGCAACATGGAGTGTTACATTTGGTGGTGTAACCATGCCTCCAAACCGAGTCTGAATATCATTCTTAATGGCATTCATCATGGTTGTCTTTCCTTGATTAGTCGTTCTTGCCTTTGCAAATGCATCTAATTTGCCACCTTGAATTTGCAAAATGGGTTTGATTTTAAGCAATGTGCCAAGTGCTGCGGCAGTCGCTGTGATGCGCCCACCCTTTTTTAGATAATACAGTGTATCCACCATAATATATACGCTATAATTCAGGCTATCAGCTTCTAACAAGTCTTTCACTTCTTGTCCTGATTTTCCTTGCTTAACATACATCAGGGAATCTTTAATTGCCTGTGTCTGCAATACTGAGATTCGCTTATTATCTACAATATATACTTTGCCCTCATACTCTTCTTCTCTAGCTAAAATCATTGCTGTTTCACATGATCCACTGAGTGCCGAAGACATTGGTAAATGTACAATTTCATCATACTCTTTGAGAATTTCATTCCATAAAGTCATTACAGATTCTGGTGAAGGCTGACTCGTAACAATATCAAGTCCATTCTCTTGTTTTACGAAAAATTCTTCTTGTGTAAGTGATATATCCTCAAAAAAAGTTTCTCCTTCCACCATAAATGGCATCGGCAAAACAAAAATCCCCAACTCGGAGGCCTCTTTTTGTGTAATTCCCGTATTACTGTCCGTCATGATTGCTACTTTTTTCACTTAACATACCTCCAAATCATTCTTTTGTTAGTATAACAGAATTATCACCTAAAATGCTAGATAATATTTATCAGTCTTCGCTCATATCCATTTTCAAGCTCTCTTCTTAGTGCGCTAAACTCATCACTTGATAACTGATGATCCCTTGCTAGAATCTGCTTTACATCTTCAAACGCCTGATACAGCATATGCGAATCCCTATAAATATCCGCAAATCGAAATGCCAGCTCACCACTTTGAAAGGTTCCTGCCAATTCACCCGGCCCACGTAGTTCCAAATCTTTTGCTGCGATCTCGAATCCATCATTGGACTGATTCAGTATCTCTAGTCTTTTCGGAACTTTGCCAGATTCATTTTCACCATTACTATATACAAAGATGCAGTACGATTGCTGATCACTACGTCCAACCCGTCCCCTTAACTGATGAAGCGTCGCCAACCCAAATCGCTGAGCATTCTCAATCATCATTACGGTTGCATTCGGAACATTAATTCCCACTTCAATAACAGTTGTAGATACAAGAATATCAATTTCACGATTTGCATAACGACTCATAATCTCGTTTTTGAGACCTGGCTTCATTTTGCCATGTAGCGTTTCAATTCGGACTTGTGGTGGAAACAGTTCCCTTAGATTCTTCGAGTAGTCTAGCACATTTTCAAGTTCATCTAGTTCACCACTTTGAATCATCGGGCAGATAATATATGCTTGATGATTCATAGCCACTTGTTTTTGAATAAACTGATAGGCTGTTGATCGATAGGAAATGGGAACAACACAATTCTTAATTGGTAAACGATTACTTGGAAGTGACTCAATCGTTGAAATATCCAAGTCCCCATAGAGTATCAATGCCAGTGTTCTT
This sequence comes from uncultured Lachnospiraceae bacterium, assembly GCA_964635395.1. Classification (GTDB taxonomy): domain Bacteria; phylum Bacillota; class Clostridia; order Lachnospirales; family Lachnospiraceae; genus CAZWNX01. Next base: position 3,510 of record CAZWNX010000043.1, on the reverse strand, counting down.
GGAATCGGCGTTGCACTCATTACTAACGTGTGCACATCGTCTCCTTTTGAGGATAAAAGTGCCCTTTGCTTCACACCAAACCGATGTTGTTCGTCCGTAATTACAAGTCCAAGATTTTGAAATACTAAATCTTCCTGAATAAGTGCGTGCGTTCCAATCACAACATTATATACACCCATCAATATATCTTCTTTAATCTTCATCTTCTGCTTTTTGGGAGTCATTCCCGTCAAAAGAACTGGTCTAAATGACAAATGATATTTTTGGGTATACTCTGAAATTGTATGAAAGTGTTGCGTTGCTAACACTTCTGTTGGTGCCATAAATGCCGTCTGCTTTCCATTTTCCACACACATCAACATCGCTAATGCTGCAACCAATGTTTTTCCACAACCCACGTCCCCTTGCAATAATCGATTACTTTTAATTCCACTTTCATAATCAGCTTTCAGTTCACCCCATGCCTTTTTTTGTTCTGCTGTCATTTCAAATGGCAGGGCCTCTTCAAATCGTTTGATCATTGCGGTTTCGATAAATGGATCTTTTCGTTTATTTTGTTCATATTGTTTATGATAGTGAATCGCCAATAAAAACCAAAAAAACTCTTCATATGAAAGTCTTTGTCTTGCTTTTCGTAACAATTCTTCACTTTGTGGAAAATGAATCTGCTCAATTGCCTCATCTAGTTTGACTAAATTTGACTTATGAACCATGGAAGTTGGAAGATGATCTTGTAACTTTATTTGCTTTAAGGCCTGTTTGATATATTTTCTTAAAATTTCATCTGAAATTCCCTTTGTTTTAGAATAAATAGGTTGAAGTATTCCTTTTTGCTTTTCATAATCCTCCACCCGAATCAGCTTGGGGTGTTCAAAAACCAGGGCTCCTCTTTTCTCAACAAGTGTTCCGCGAATTACATAAGTTTCGCCTTTTTGAATGGTTTTCTTAAGGAAGGGCATGTGGTAAAAAGTTATTTTGACCTGACCCGATTCATCAAATGCCTGAAAAGACGTCGTAACTGTATGTCCAAATTTTTGATTGATTCCTGTGTCTAGAATCGTTGCCACAATTGTATTGTTTTGATATGCGACTAGATTCTTAATTGCAATTGGCTCCTCATAGCACTCATAGCGATTTGGATAATGTTCTAGCAAATCACCAATACTATGAATCTCTAATTTTGAAAATAATGCGCTGTACTTTTCGCCAATCCCTTTTAATGACGTAATGCTATCCCTTTGCTCCATTGTTACTCCCACCTACCTAGATAAAAGGATAACTTCTCAAAACAGACATTTTGCCTTTTTGAGAAGTTATCAAATTATTCAGCCGAAATTACATAATAATAAATAGGTTGACCACCTGATTGCAATTCCACATCACAGTCTGGATATTTTTCTTCCACCGCTTCTTTCAGTTTCTCTGCTTCTTTCGCAGTAACATCCGCACCATAGTAGATACTAATCAGTTCTAAATCACTACCTTTTAACATCTCATCTACGAGTTCAATCGTTGTCGCCATAATATCCTGCCCAACCGATAGAATTCCCTGATCACCAATTCCCATGATATCATTTTGATGAATCGTTTTCCCGTCAATTTGTGTATCTCTAACCGCATAGGTTACTTGACCTGTTTTGACACGCTCAATCTCGTTTGTCATATTCTCGATATTCTCATCAATATCTAAATCCGGTAAGTAATTAATAATTGCAGTAATTCCCTGAGGAACGGTTTTGGTTGGTATTACAACTATGCGTTTATCTTCTACCAAGGAACTTGCTTGATTCGCAGCCAAAATAATGTTTTTGTTATTTGGTAATACAAAAATAGTATCCGCATTTACTTGATCTATTGCTGTCAAGATGTCCTCAGTACTTGGGTTCATCGTTTGTCCACCCTCGATAATACAGTCAACACCTAGATCCTTTAGGATCGCATTTATTCCTTCTCCGATGGATACACTAATAAAACCAACTTCTTTTTTCTCTCCACTTACTTGTGCCATGTTCTGTGAAGCTTCCGATAACGCCTGCGTCTGTTGTTGAACATTTGAAGGGCTTTGAGCATTTGCAATACTTGATGCGTTTTGAATCAAACGTTCTTCATGCTCAAGGCGCATATTATCAATCTTCATATTCGACAAAAATCCGTATGTTAAAGCTCTTTGAATTGCAATTCCAGGATCATTGGTATGCACATGTACTTTGACAATTTCATCATCTGCTACGACTACGATGGAATCCCCAATGGACTCTAAGAACTCTTTAAAAGCGATTTCCTGCTTCATCGTAAACGTTTGTGGTACCTGAATAATAAATTCTGTACAATATCCATACTTAATATGTTCCATCGATGATAAATCTGCAGTGACGGTTCCACCTTGCTGTGAAGCACCTGCTTTTCCTGCAAATTCACTTGTATCAATCTGAATTTCTTTACCCTGGAACACAAGAACACATCCACGTAATACTTCAATCAGTCCTTGTCCACCCGAATCCACAACGCCAGCTTGTTTTAACACTGGAAGCATCTCGGGAGTAGACGCTAAAACTTCTTCTCCATATTCCAAAACGCTTGTTAGAAACAGTTCCATATCGTCACAATCCGATAACTCCTGTCCCTTTTCAAAAATTCCCTTTGCAACTGTTAGTATGGTTCCTTCTTTGGGTTTCATAACTGCTTTATAAGCACTTTCAACCGCTTTTTCAAACGCACATGAAAGTGTAAAAACATCTATATCATCCACTTCCCCAATAACCTTGCAAAAGCCTCTAAATAGCTGTGATAAAATAACTCCTGAATTTCCTCTCGCACCTCTTAACGAACCAGATGAAATTGCTTTTGCCAAACTTGCACAGGTAACTTGATCACCTAAGTTTGTAACCTCTTTTGCCGCAGACATAATTGTCATTGACATATTTGTTCCAGTATCTCCATCTGGTACAGGAAATACATTCAATTCATTAATCCATTCTTTTTTTGAAGTAAGGTTTTGAGCTCCTCCTAAAAACATCTTTGCTAATAATTGGGCATCAATAGTGTTAACGGCCACGCTTTTGTCCTCCTAATCGATTACTCTAACGCCTTCAACATAGACGTTAATTTTTTCAACACTTTGTCCTGTAAACTCTTCCACCTTATACTTTACATTACTAATTAAATTATCTGTAACAGCAAGAATATTCACTCCATAAGCTACTATTAAGTGAAAATCAATCTGCAACTTGGAATTCTGAGAACTAACCTTGATTCCCGTTGACAGATGCTCCATTTTAAGCAAACGAACTAAACCGTCTTTTAAATTAACATTGGCCATTCCTACCACACCAAAGCATTCCACTGCAATACCGCCAGCATATTTGGCAACCACTTCATTGTCAATCGTAATGTCACCCAAGTGCGTATTCATTGTACTAGTCATTTTTTTACCTCCTTGGACATATAATAATCAATATTATAACTGTTTTTATAAAAAAAAGAAACAAAAATATATAAAGAAATACTTGC
>CAZWNX010000042.1:0-17202 GCA_964635395.1 uncultured Lachnospiraceae bacterium | reverse complement strand
CAGCAATTCTTCCCTCTTTTAAATTATGATTTCGAACTCGTTTCGCAATTACCTATCATATATACACTCTATTATAAACTGTTTTTCTCAATAGCACAATACGAAGCGGGCATCCATCATAAATTGATCGACACCCGCTTCTACACTACCTGATCCATTGGACCATCCTCCATATTCCGATCTTCTCTTTCCACCTTCTCTTTGTACATTGGTACTGTAACAGGTTTTAAATACTTTTATTCCTCTGTTACTTAAATGTGTACTTGATTGGATCATTTGTTACCAAAGCATTCCATTCATTCATTACCAATAAAAATAATATAAATATAAAACTTAACAAATAAATGAATCAAAAAATTAAATTAAAAGATTAAATCAAAAAACATTTTACTACTTTTATAACAAAATCCAATTCTTTAATTCTAATACTTTAATTCTAATACTTTTTAACTTATAACCATTTACAATATTTACTTTTGAATGAAATACTTTGAAAAGTCTTACATTATAAATCTCAAATTAACTATTCTGGTGGACTGTACCTCGCTTTCTGTAATTTTGTCCTAAGAGCTTTTCTCTTTGGATAATTTTATTATACCAAATGCTTCTTAATTGTCAATATATTTTTGATATTTTTTTATATTATTTGTTTATTTAAACTATATTTTTAAATTGATTGCGTTACGCGTTCACTTCTTGCATTTGTCAGTTAATTAACAGGGCTGTTTTGTGTTATAATTTTGCAAAATAACGCATAATACTGTCTATCTCGTAGACCAAGTATTTAAGTTAAGAGCAATATTTTACTTAGAAAGGATCAGGTATTCAAATGGACTCAAAAAAAATGTCAAACGAAATAGTTGCTAATTCAATTATATCCCAATTAAAAAAACGTAATATAGATGGTGAATATTTTGACTCTATCAAAGCATTGCAGGAATATTTTTCAACCATACTTTCTCCAAACAAATCCATTGCTTTTGGCGGGTCACAAACACTGAATGAAATTGGAATTCTTACTTATATCCAAGAACAAGCTCTTACTAAATCATACACTCTCATTGATCGATCTAGCGCTTTAAATGAAGAAGATCAAAGAATTCTTTTTTCCAAAACCGTTTTGGCTGATTATTACCTAATGAGTAGTAATGCAATCACGATTGGTGGCGAATTGGTTAATATTGATGGAACCGGTAATCGAATCAGTGCACTGATTCATGGTCCCAAACAAGTATATTTGTTTATTGGCATGAATAAAGTAGTGTCTTCCCTTGATTCTGCAATCGAACGAATTCGACTCAAGGCTTGTCCACCAAACGCTACTAGGCTCAACCGCAACACTCCTTGTAAGCATACCGGAATATGTAACGAATGCCTTAGCAAAGACTGTATGTGTAATCACATTTTGATAACTCGACACAGTGGACAAGAACACCGCATAAAGGTTTTTCTAATCAATGATTCGCTTGGCTATTAGTACTGTTCAAATAGTATGAATCGTTATATGTAACGTGCCCCTATTAGCGCATATTACAAAGCGAGCACCACATTGGGCGCTCGCTATTTCTTTTATTATATCAATACCTTATTCTGACTAGTCCTTTATTAAATGTGATTACAATTGGCTCTCAACGAAAATTGCATAAACAGCCTTAATCGCAGCTTCGAAGTCTTCGTTTTTAACACCAATAATAATATTTAACTCTGATGATCCCTGGTCAATCATTTTGACATTCACATCTGCATGGGCAAGCGCAGAAAAAATTCTTCCAGCAGTACCTCTAGTTGCCTTCATCCCTCGTCCAACCACAGCTACAAGTGCTAAATCAGATTCTAAATCTATCGAGTCCGCATGCGCAACTTTATGGATTCCAGCCAAAACTTGCTGTTCTTTATCTTTAAACGAATCTTGATCAACAAATACTGTCATTGTATCAATTCCAGAAGGCATATGCTCAAATGAGATACCATAATCTTCAAATACCTGAAGTACTTTTCTTCCGAAACCAACCTCTGCATTCATCATTGCTTTTTCAATATTGATTGCGCAAAAACCGCGTTTTCCGGCAATTCCAGTAATAACATACTTCGGTTTTTGACAAGTACTTTCAACAATCCAGGTTCCATTATCTTCTGGTGCGTTCGTGTTTTTTATATTAATTGGAATTCCTTCTTTTCTCACTGGGAAAATCGCTTCCTCATGTAACACCGTTGCACCCATATAAGACAACTCGCGCAATTCTTTATAAGTAATTGTTTCAATTCCTTCAGGATTATCAATAATTCTTGGATCAGCAACCAAAAAGCCTGATACATCCGTCCAATTTTCATATACGTCCGCTTTTGCGGCCTTAGCAACAATCGATCCAGTCACATCCGACCCACCTCTTGAAAAAGTTTTTACTACGCCATCCAGCCTTGACCCATAGAACCCCGGAACAACAGCATACTCAACTTCTTCCAGTCTTTTTCCAAGCACCTCGTTGGTTTTCTCTGGCAAAAACGCTCCATTATTATCAAAGAAAATCACTTCTGCAGCATCAATGAATTCATAGCCTAAATAATTGGCCATAATAATTCCATTTAAATATTCCCCACGACTTGCTGCATAGTTTTCTCCAGCTTTTTGAGAAAATTGTTGATTGATCTCTTCAAACTCTTTATCTAATGATAAGTCTAACTTAAGCCCATCAATAATTTCTTGATACCGATCCTTAATATCCATTAGTTCTTTTTCGTATGGTTTTCCAGCCTGTGCTAAGTCATATGTAGCATAGAGCATGTCTGTTACTTTTGTATCACTTCCAAAACGCTTACCAGGAGCAGATGGAATTACAAGTTTTCTCGCATCGTCTGCCTTAATAATACTACCTACCTTTTCAAACTGTTGTGCACTTGCAAGTGAGCTACCGCCAAATTTAACGACTTTTTTCATAATTATCTCCTCATAAATTTAATTTTTTTCAAAAAGCTTATCAATCATTTTATAACCATATTCAATATATATATCAGTCTCTTTTGCAGATTTTTCGCAATACGACTTTGTACCCTTTACAGAAACTGTATTGTCATATAATAAATATGGAACCGGATCACTTGTATGTGTTCGAATTCGAATCGGTGTTGGATGATCTGGCAAAACTAATAATCTATAGTCTTCTTCCGACTCATCTAATGCCGCAACAAGTGGAGCTAGTACCTTTTCGTCAATCCACTCTATCGCCTGCACTTTTCGTTCAACACTTCCTTGATGTCCCATTTCATCCGCAGCTTCAATATGTAAATAAACAAAATCATATCCATCTTCAAGGAGTGCTTTCAATGCTGCACTTGTTTTACCCGCATAATTTGTATGTAAACCACCATTTGCGCCCTCTATATTGACGGTTGACATTCCAGCCCCAATCGCAATTCCTTTCAGCAAATCAACTGCTGAAATCATCATCCCACGCTTGCCCGTTTTAACTTCAAAGTTTTGGAGTGATGGCTTTGTCCCTGCTCCCCAAAACCAACAACAGTTTGCTGGATTCTTTCCTTGCTTAACGCGCTCTAAATTCAACGGATGGTCTCTTAGTAATTGATAACTTTTTTCCATCATCTTAAGAAGTTTGTCTTCTTTGGGTAAATAATCCTTCACTTCTTTCCCCAAAATATCATGGGGCGGTGTCAAATCAGTGACAAGGCCTTGATTCCAAATCAAACAATGTCGATAGCTTGTTCCTAAATAGAACTGAAATTCTTCATCTGTAAAATTTGCTTGAATTGTATCAAGCAATACTCTACAATCACTTGTACTTATTTCATCCGCACTATGATCAATCATTACTTGATTTTTTAAATCACCTTCATTTTGTGTGATTGTAACAAAATTGCATCGAATTGCAACGTCTGAAGATTTCATTTGAACGCCAATGCTCAACGCTTCTAATGGCGATCTTCCAGAGTAATATCGTTTCGGATCATATCCTAAAACAGATAAATTGGCCGTGTCTGATCCTGGACTCATTCCTTCCGGAATCGTATTTAACAACCCAACCTCAGATTTTTTCGAAAGACAATCCAGCGTTGGCGTTTTCGCATATTCTAGAGGTGTCATATTATTTAATGAATCAATAGGCTCATCAGCCATTCCATCACCTAATACAATAATATATTTCATTTTTTCCTAAGCCTCTTCCATTCTTAACACAGAACGTACACTTTGCAACTTAGCCAAGTATGTATTCAACTGCGCCTGACTCACTTCATTTGTTATAAATCCAAATTCATCCGCAATTATTTCACAAGATGCATTCAATTCCCCAAATAATTCTTGAACCAATTCTTTTTCACCGCTTTCAACACGCACGAAATATTTACTACATGCTTCTGCATTCGAAGCTAATTCTTGCTTTTCTTTGCTCCAACTCGTTTTAACTGCAATTCCTAAATGCCTTGCACAATCTAATACATCTGCAACAATCGCGCTTGCTGTTGGATACTTACCAGCACCCGGTCCGTAGTACATTGTATTCCCAACCATATTCCCTTTTACTAAAACAGCATTAAATACCTCATTCACTCCATACAATGGATGATTCTTAGCAATCATACATGGAGCTACTGCCGCAAAACACTTATCCTCTACCATTTTACTTGTTGCCAATAATTTTATTGTCATTCCAAATTGTTTAGCATATTCAAAATCAATCTGACTTATTTTTGTAATACCCTTCGTTTCTATCTCAGCAAAATCAACTGTTTTGCCATATGCTAATGAAGATAATATAGCTATTTTTCTGCAAGCATCATGTCCTTCTACATCTGCCTCAGGATTTAATTCTGCATATCCCAAGTCTTGAGCTTCCTTTAAAACAACATTGAAATCCGAATTTTCACGTTCCATTTTAGTAAGAATAAAGTTTGTAGTACCATTCAAAATACCAGTAATCGAAACAATTTTTTCTTGCGCTAGCGATGATTGCATTGGTCTAATAATTGGAATCCCTCCACCCACACTAGCTTCAAACATATAATTGCACTTATGATTACTAGCAATTTCCAATAATTCCGGGCCATGATTTGCTACTAATTCCTTATTAGAAGTACATACGCTTACTCCCTGTTGCAATAATCTTTTTGTAAAAGAATAGGCTGGCTCTGTGCCTCCTAAAGCTTCACAAACTATTTTTACATCTTGATCGGAAATAATCTTTTCAAAATCGCTCACGATATAAGATTCGTACGGATCATTCGGAAACGTTCTAAGGTCTAAAATATATCCCAACTGAACCTCTTCTCCTAAATGTTTTGCTATTTCATCAGCATTTATGTGAATTAAATCAACAACTCCTCCACCAACTGTTCCATATCCTAATACTGCTATTTTTACCATTTTACTACTCCTTTGCAATTATTTTAACGTAATGCACTCCACGATGGCATTCCATTGTCTCAATCATTTTCGATACATCCCCTGTTGAAGATAGAATCTGAATACTAATACTCAAGGAAGCAATTCCATTAATTGGAATGCTCTGATGAATCGTCAGAATATTTGCCCGAAATTTTGCAACAATCATAAGCACATCTGACAAAAGCCCTGGTTCATCATCCATTTGAAATGTCAGCGTAATTGTTTTTCCATCAGCATTATCATGAAATGGAAAAATATCATCTTTATACTTATAGAAAGAACTTCTGCTAATTCCTAATGTATCCACTGCCTCTTGTACAGATGAAGCCTTCTGTGTTTCTAGAAGTCTTTTGGCCTCCACAACCTTTAGTAAAACTTCAGGAAGTGCTTTCTTTTTAACAACAAAATACCCTGGTGAATCCGTCATTCTACTACCCCCACACAAATATCAATGCTTCGTTGTCCACTTCAGAAAGACATTTGTTCGCTTACGAAAGATAGATTATCATAATAGCCAAAAAACTTCAACCCTTTTTGTTGACTTTTTTATTTTTTCCATACCTAAGTGGTTCGGCAATGTTTGTCTGAATAAACTGAGTGATTGGTCCCATAAAAAATGCAGTGATAATTGTTCCAATTCCAATGCCCGAAAATCCGGCTAATAGAATACCAATTAGAACACAACTAGCATCCGTTATAATTCTACATATTCTATATTGTGCAAGATTTTTATCTCTCATAATTAGCGACAATGCATCATATGATGATACTCCCAAATCCACTACAATATATAGAGATGATGCCAAACACAATAACAGTAGTGTTGCTACAAACATCCCAACTCGAACCCCTAAAGTGTAAAACTCGCTAAACTGTAATAAAAAGCGATGCACTGTGTCTGCAATGATTCCTACTAATACCAAATTAATCGCAGTTACAATCCCAATATATTTCCGATTAACAAAGAACACAAATACGATAAACAATCCAATTACAAGTGGATATACGACTTGATAGGACAACTTTGTTTTGTGCGCTACACTAACCACCATTACCGTAAATGGATCCGTTCCAAAATCAGCAATTCGCAACATTGCAACACATACCCCTAATAGAGAAACCCCCCACTACTCCCATTATGATTCTTCTTGTTTTTTCTGTCATAGTCTCTCTCTTTTCTTTTTTCCCTACTATAACATAATCTTGATGATTGTATAGACTATTTCACTCAAAGTACTGGACCAATTTGTTTCTGACACTCGCCCCTTTTGTTCTCGTAATATTTATAACCATTCCTGATTTCATAATAATTTTGGTCAATAGTATTTGTTCAACATAGAACGGATTTACAAGATAGGACCTATTAATTCTCACAAACAAATATCCTGCTTCACCTAGTTTCACTTCAATATCATCTAACCTTCCATAAAAATCAACCTTCCGATCATTGCTTATAGCTTCAACTATTCTTAATTTACTTTCGAAATACTGAATCTTTGATAAATCCAAAATGACATTTCCATGTCCTCTTTTCATTGTAATCAATGGGTTCATTTTTTCATACTTCACTAATACATGTGTAAATCCTTCCAAAAATTCTTCGTATTCAATTTCACCTTCAAACATCCACGAAGCTCCCAACATAAATCCTTGCTTGTGAAGTCCTTTTTCTTTTGTCACTAGAATCAGCTGACACTCTCCGCACTGTTTCAGTATTTCTTGAATTCGTATCATATCTTCATTCAAATCATCTAAATATAGTACTAATATGGAATACATTTCGTCTTTCGCTTGTTTTAGATGCCGCAAAAAATAATTATGGCTGTAAAAAACATTCACTGCATAAACATACTTTTTGGACAACCCTCCCGATTCAATCCAATTTACAATTTGATTCGCCTTTTGATAATTACTTTCACATACCCCAATTTTCATTTTTCCCCTTTTCCCCTTTTCTGTAATTTATTCATTCGTCTATAAAAAAAGTCATAAATTTTGCTAAGCGCAAAACTTATGACTGATTTACTAATTAAATTTCTCGTAGGTTCTAATTAATGCATCCATGCACTTCATTAAATGGTCTCGATTATCTGGCGAAACCCTCTCAATACTAATTGATACTTCTTGTAATTCTTTATTTTCCACCTGAAGCACATTTGCAAATAAATGGTTTGGTGTGCATTTTAATGCTTTACAAATTTTTACAAATGCCTGCATACTCAAATTCACTTTTCCATTTTCAACGTTTGATATATGCTGAATGGATAGATCGGAGCACTCAGCTAACTCTCCCTGTGACATATTCAGATGTTCACGATAATATTTTATATTTTTTCCAAGTGATACAATTACTGGATTCATCTGTTTTCTCACCACACACCTCCAATTGACTACATTTTAGCAAAACTCGTTCCACATTGTAATCAATTATAGTTGTTGTTATATTGCGACAAGATACTTTCAGCAAAACAAATCACGTATACATTAAGCACTTCCAATCCATTCACAAGAATAACATATATCCGAACAAATCCATGCTCCCTTTCCGTTTTATTGTATACATTACACACTTCTTTCAAATGTTTTTCCGTCATTATTGCCATTTCTTTTAATTATTTCTTTGCTATAATAAAGCTTAGTGAAAAAACAAGGAGAATTGTCGTGGAAATCAAAAAAAAGAAAAAACACAATTTTACGAATACACAAATTATAGCCTTCAGCTTTTTTGCCGTAATTTCAACTGGAGGACTACTTCTTTCTCTCCCAATATCATCTCGCTCGAATCACTGGACTCCATTTGTTGATGCCCTATTCACTGCAACAAGCGCAACTTGTGTGACTGGTCTTGTTACTTATGATACGTTTGATCACTGGTCCCCTTTTGGTCAAATCGTCATCTTGTCACTGATTCAAATTGGTGGCTTAGGCTTTATGACACTAATGACACTTCTATACATCTTTATGAAACGAAAAATCAGTTTGCATGAACGACGTATTTTAATGCAATCGGCTGGAAATGTTCGTATTAGTGGTATCGTCAAAATGATTCAACACATTGCCCTTGGAACCTTAATTTTTGAATTTACAGGTGCAGTTCTTTTGTCCATCCGCTTCATTCCTCAAATGGGCGTGAAAATGGGGATCTATAATGCTGTATTCCACTCGATTTCAGCTTTTTGCAATGCAGGATTTGATTTAATGGGAAGATACGAACAATATTCTTCTTTAACTCGTTATTCAAATGACCCCCTTGTCATATTAACCATTGGTGGATTAATTGTAATCGGCGGAATCGGTTTTTTAATTTGGACAGATGTAACAAAACATCGTTTTCATTTTAAGAATTATACTTTGCACTCCAAAATTGTACTTTGTACAACGCTCATATTGATTGTAGCCGGTTCCATTCTATTCTACATTTTTGAGTACAACTATACAATGAAAGACTACTCCTTCGGCCATCGCTTTTTAGCCTCTCTATTTCAATCCATCACACCCCGAACTGCAGGATTCAATTCAATTAATATTAATGAGTTGTCTGAGAGTAGCAAATTACTTACAATGATGCTGATGCTAATAGGTGGAAGCCCTGGATCAACCGCTGGTGGTATCAAAACAACAACCTTTGTTGTAGTCATACTAAGCATAGTCGCTACCAGTAGAAATATGAAAAGTATCCAGATTTTCAAACGCCGTCTCGGCGATGACATCGTCCGAGAATCCAGTGCAATTGTAACCATTTACATTCTATTCAGTATTTTAGCAACTTTGATTATATGTGCACTTAATCCAGTCTCTTTATCCGATGCTGTATTTGAAGTTATTTCCGCAGTTGGTACAGTTGGTTTATCAAGCGGTGTGACTGGTGTAATTAACCCATTTTCAAAATGCGTCCTTATTCTTGGAATGTTTGGAGGTCGCGTAGGGCTACTTTCATTTACAATGTTGCTAACCGAAAAAGAAAACCATTCTTTATTAAATCGTCCAAAAGAAAAAATATTAATTGGTTAATTATATTTAGTAGCGCAAACTGCGCAGAAAGAGGGATTATATGAAATCAGTCATAGTGATTGGTATGGGCAGATTTGGTCGTCGCCTAGCTTCAAAAATGGCAGAATTAGGAAATGATGTAATGATAGTTGATCAGAGCGAGAGTTTAATTGATGAACTTGCTCCCAATTTTACAGATGCACACATTGGTGATTGTAGAATTGAAGGTGTTTTGCGCTCTCTCGGAGTAAATAATTTTGACATTTGTTTTGTAACAATCGGTGAAAACTTCCAGTCTTCGCTTGAAATCACTTCTCTATTAAAAGAGTTAGGTGCTAAGTACGTTGTATCAAAAGCAGTAAGTGAAATTCAATCAAAGTTCTTACTACGCTGTGGTGCCGATGAAGTTGTATTGCCAGAGCGAGAAATGGCAGATAAACTCGCATTTAAGCATAATGCCAAAAATGTATTTGATTATATTGAAATATCACCAGAATACGCTATCTACGAAATACCAATTAATGCTTCTTGGATTGGAAATTCTATTTCCACGCTAAATATCCGTAGAATGCATGGTATTAATATTTTGGCTATAAAGAATCAAGGCGAATTAAAACCATTACCTGGTCCTGACTACCATTTTATTGCAGATGATCATATGGTTGTTATCGGAAAAGCAGCTGATGTTATAAAAGTATCGGCAGGAGTATAACTCCTGCCGATACTTTTATGTTTAATCTAGCGGATATTTTTGAGTAAGTCGATCTACAATTTCACGAGCCTTTGGAATTCCAGACTCTCCTTCTTTAATGACATAAGAAATTGCTTCTGCTATTTCATCCATTTCTGCTTCTTTCAGACCTCTTGTAGTAATTGCTGGTGTTCCTAAACGAATACCACTTGTTACAAATGGAGATTGTGGATCATTTGGTATTGTATTCTTATTTGCTGTGATGTGTGCAGCATCTAATAGTTTCTCAACTGCTTTTCCAGTCAAGTTATAATTCGTTAAATCCATTAACATTAAGTGATTATCTGTACCATTTGACACAATTTTAATTCCACGGTCCATTAACCCTTTACAAAGTGCTTGTGCATTTTTTGCAACTTGTTGCTGGTAGGTTACAAATTCAGCTGTTAATGCTTCTTTGAAACATACCGCTTTTGCTGCAATCACATGCATCAATGGTCCACCTTGAATTCCAGGAAAAATCGCTTTATTAAAGTTATATTTATCAGCAGCCTCTTGATTGCAAAGAATCAATCCACCCCTTGGTCCTCTTAGAGTCTTATGTGTTGTTGTAGTAACAACATCTGCATATTGCATTGGACTTTCGTGTACCCCAGCTGCAACAAGCCCTGCAATATGAGCCATATCCACCATCAATACTGCGCCAACTTCATCTGCAACTTCTCTGAACTTCTTGAAATCAATTTTTCTCGCATACGCTGATGCTCCAGCAATAATCATTTTAGGCTTTGACTCAATGGCAATTTTTCTTAATTCATCATAATCAATAAAACCTTCTTCATTTACTCCATAAGGAACAATTTTGAAATACTTACCTGAAATATTAACAGGGCTTCCATGTGTCAAATGCCCTCCATGATTCAGGTTCATACCCATAATTGTATCACCAGGATTACAAATCGCAAATTGAACAGCAAGATTTGCCTGAGCTCCCGAATGTGGTTGCACATTTGCATAATCACATCCAAATAGTTCTTTTGCACGGTCAATAGCTAATTGTTCAACTACATCTACACATTCACATCCACCATAATAACGTTTACCCGGATATCCTTCCGCATATTTATTGGTTAGTGGGCTCCCCATTGCAGCCATAACCGCTTTGCTAACCCAGTTTTCCGATGCGATTAATTCAATATGACTATTCTGTCTTTTTTGTTCATCCAAAATTGCGCTCGCAATTTCAGGATCAAAACTATTTACTTCTTCAAAAGAATACATTTTGCTTTCCCTCCTGCTTTGATTCCGTTCACCGATTTTTTTATTATATCATTTTTTTATCACTCTGCAAGTGATAATTCAAAGTAATTCTTTACTCTATATGTAAATATGTTAAAATAATCATATGCATAATATAGAAAGGTATGGTCACTAATATGTATCATATTATTGTAAACCCCGCTTCAAAATCAGGACTAGGATATAAAAAATGGCTAGAGTTAGAAACCGAATTAAAGAAGCGAAATATAACATATGTTGTTCATTTCACGAAACATACTTGGGATGCCAAAAAATATACCCAGCAACTCAATTCTACAAAGCAAGACCCTCTTATGCGTATTCTTGTACTTGGAGGCGATGGCACAATGAACGAAGTTTTAAATGGTGTAACTGATTTTGATAACACTATTTTAACTTATCTTCCTTCCGGCTCAAGTAATGATTTGGCTAGGAATTTACACTTGTCAAATGATTCTTTTTTAGCACTTGAACGCTTAGTTCAAACCTCTAAATCTATGTATATGGATTTTGGCAGTGTTCAATTTAAAGGTGAAAGCAGACGATTTTTTGTAAGTTGCGGCATTGGATTTGATGCTTCCATATGCGAAGAAACAGGGCGTTCCAAACTCAAATCTTTGTTTAATCACATTGGAATGGGCAAACTAGTTTATGCTGCAATTGGACTCAAACAATTAATGTTTTATAAAAAGGTGAACTGCGAAATTCAAATTGATCAGGGACCCCCAATGAAATTCGACAATATTTTATTTGCTGCCTCAATGATTCATCGCTATGAAGGTGGGGGAGCTATGTTTTGTCCAAATGCCGATTTTCATGATGGTCTCATTGATGTTTGCCTTGTTCAGAGCTCAAATCTTTTCAAAACACTTCGATTGTTTCCACTAGCATTTACCGGAAAACATATTGGTTCAAAAGAAGTTCATCAATTTCGTGGCAAGGAAATCATTATCAAAACGAGTTCTAATATGTGGGTTCATACAGATGGCGAAGTATTGGGTAAAACACATAAATTAGCGATTCGCTGTCATCAGGACAAACTATATTATCAATAACTAGGAGCTTCTATGCAAAAACATAAAAATCGTACTTTATTAACTTATCTCATTCAATACAAGCATGCTCTGATCCTTCCACTCTATGGAATATTTTATCTATTCTTTTTTGCACTTGCGGAACAAAAAGTGACTACTCAGTTTCATGTAATTGAAGCTAAAATAGATCGTATGATTCCATTTGTTGAATGCTTTGTAATTCCCTATATTATTTGGTTTCCTTATATAGCAGCCACCGTAATCGCCTTTGTCTTCATAAATAAGAACGACTACTACAAGCTCTGTATTAATTTGTGTGTTGGGATGACTCTTTTTCTAATTATCTCTTTTATATATCCAAACGGACATTTATTGCGACCTACCACGTTCCCTAGATATAATATATTTACAGATATCATTTCAACCTTATACAAGTCCGATACTTCTACAAATATATTACCTAGCATTCATTGTTATAATTCGATTGTTGTTTTTTTTGCAATTTGGAAAAGTGAATTTTTCAAGAAATATCCAATTATTATTATTGCGTCGTTTATTTTATCAACACTTATCGTCTTATCAACAGTCTTTATTAAACAGCATTCTATTTGGGATATGATTTCCGCATTTGCGCTATCATTTATAATGTACTTACTCGTCTATGTTTCTCCAAAATACTACACAAAAACAAAAAAAGTGGTCAAGGCTAATTAAACTTGACCACTTTTTGAGCTAATTTATACAGTGTCTCAGAAATCTTTCTTCCACTCTTTCCAGGTAAATTCATTGCCGCGCCGAATAACCCATGTCTCAATCGAATAAATAAGCGTTTATCAGCATTCTGGATATAATTCCACAGCTCATCTCGCTTTTCCAACGCCTCCGCTGTGTTTGCTCGAACCAACATTGTTGCAGATACACATGTAATAATGTCCAAATACTTAACCATATATCGATATGTTTTGGGATTTGATATTCGAGTCTTCGTCAAATACTCAACCATTAACTTATTTACTTTTAATTGTTGGTCAATTCTTCGAATCATTACTGACTCGTTTACAGATTGATCGTCCCTTCCAATGTAGTAACGATAGAAATTGGTGTCAACATAATACATTTTACGCACGTAGGGTAATGGGATAAACACGAACAAATTATCAACGTAAAAAGTATGTTCCGGCAACACAAGTCCGCATTCATGTAATAACTTTGTTCTGTATATAACAGAATGCATCAAAAAGTACTGGGATTTTTTGAAATATCCTACTTCATCCCACGTAAATACCTCTTCTTTAGGTAGCGCATGATTAAAGGAGACCACTCGTTTCCTACTCTCGCCCTCTTTCTCATAAACAAAATTTGTAATAACCATATCAATTACATGATTTCCACCAACTATTTTTCTAAGTGCATCTAAAATTTCTAGATATGAGCTTTCTTTTACCCAATCATCACTATCAACTACCTTAAAGTAGACTCCTGATGCATTTTGGATTCCCATATTTACTGCCGAACCATGCCCACCATTTTTTTTTGACAATACTTTTACAATTGTTGGATAACTTTGTTGATATCTATAAGCAATCGTTTCTGTTTGATCTGTTGACCCATCGTTAACAATCAATATTTCAACATCTTCACCTCCAACAACCAGTGAATCCAAACATTTTTCCAAATAGTCTTGTGAATTATAACAGGGTACTGTAATAGTAAGTAATTTCATTCTATGTATCAAAACCTTTCTTAGTATATCATTTCACTATTATATCATTTCATTTCACTTTTTCCATCTTTTCCTACTTGAATTGATAAATACTTGGCATATTCTTTATAAGCCGTTGGTATTGGATATTTTTTTTCCACCTCTTTTGGCTCAACAAAAATATAATTATGCATTTTATCCTCATACCCCCGCTCATTAAATTTGGCATCTTGAATCGTCACAAGATACCCTATCATATGCCACTCAATATGAGAAAAAATGTGTTTCGCTTCCTTTAATTTTTGTATTTTAATTGAGATCAAATTATTATCTTTTAAATACTGAATCACTTTCTTGGAGGATACTTTACCCTCTAATACCGGAAACTCATACAAATCTGCCAAAAGCCCCTTATCAGGTCTTTTCTTGATTGCCACTTGGTTGCTTTCTAACAAAATCAAAATTGTCTTTTTCTCGATTTTACGCACTTGTTTTTTCAATTTACTAGGGTACTGATCCACCACATCATTTTGAAAAGACAAACACATTTTTTCCCATGGACATTCATGACATTTAGGTTTTGAATTGGGTAAACAAACAGTCGCGCCAAGCTCCATAAGCGCTTGGTTGAAATCTCCCACTCTTTTTTGAGGCAGAATCTGACAAACCTCCTCAACCACCTGTTTCTTCGTAGTCGTATCCGATATATTCTGATACTTCATTCGAATCCTTGATATGACCCGTAAGACATTTCCATCTACAGCTGGTACACATTCATCAAATGCAATGGATGCAATTGCACCCGCTGTATAGGGTCCAATTCCTGGTAATTCAATTAGCTTATCATAGCAATCCGGAAACACGCTCTGATTTTTCTCAACAACTATTTGGGCAGCTTTTTTTAAATTTCTAGCTCGGTTATAATATCCCAAACCCTCCCACAATTTAAGCAATTCATCATCTGATACGATTGCCAAATCAGTAATATTGGGTAAGCGTTTCATAAACCTTTCATAATACACTTTTACTGCTTCAACCCGAGTTTGCTGTAGCATGATTTCTGATATCCATACTCGGTAGGCATCCTTATTTATTCTCCATGGTAATTCTCGTTTATTATTATCATACCAATGTAGTAGTAAACTTGCCAAATCAATTGTTTTATCCATTTCTATTTCTATATACCTCTCTACTAACAAATCATACTAAACCTTTTTGATTGGTACCCTTGCTGATGGAACTACTTTTGAAGCCCTAGAGGCATGCACCACCTGATCATCAAAAAATATGTGTGCCCCAAACGCCTTCAGTACTTCACTTTTGGTTATTCCACCCAAAAAAAAGGCTTCATCTATTCGAACATCCCAAGCCCTTAGTGTCTTAATAACGCGTTCATGGGCAGGTGCACTTCTAGCTGTTACAAGTGCAGTTCTAATTGGCATTGGCTGATTTTTAAACTCTTTTTGAATGGCCGATAATGTCATTAAAAATTTTGCAAAAGGTCCCTCATGCAAAGGGTCATCAGCATTATCCATCTCATTCTTTTCAAAAGCTTCTAGTCCTTGTTCTTGATAAATACGCTCTGATTCATCCGCAAATAATACAGCATCTCCGTCAAACGCAATCCGAATCTGAGAAATTTCTTCATCTGGAAGTATTTCGTAATCATGTTCAGGACAAATAATTCCTGCTGCAATATTAGAGTTAATTGCCATCTGGACATCTTCTTCATTTGCCGACAAAAATAAATCCGTCTTAAATGAAGTTAAATAGGGTGCAAGTGATGCCCCGCTTGCTAAAACAGCTCGCGAAATTCCCAATCCGTAATGTGCTATAGAGTTAAATACTCTTAAAGACGTATCTGCACTATTCCTAGACATTACAATCACCTCAACTCGGTTCTCCATGTTTGGTAATGTATTCAATTTCAACAAGGCTTTAATCAATTTGAAACCCGGTCCTGGTTGCAAAATATTTGTTTCATTCTCAATCTGATATTTGCAATACTCTTCAATACCTTTCGTCTCATAGATTTCATTTTCTTTTGTTAAATCAAATAGGGCTCTAGAACTCACCCCAATAACCAATCGATTTTCCAAACTATATGGCATAGTATCCTCATCTCCAATTAATGCTGTTTATCTCATTCGGTTTCCTTCAAATTTTTCTCGCATCAATATTCCGTTCTTAAGTGCCGCATACTTTTCTTCTAAAGTTCCCTCATTCAATTCAATATCTGCACTGATGGACATCGTATTTAGCATTTCCTCGGTTATTCTATGCTTTAATGCAACTAATATATTGAGTTTTTCTTCGTAGGAATCCGTATCAAGAAATTCCTCTAACAATGGATCAAGTGCAGTTTCTTCTATGTCCGTTTCTTTTTCAAACCTATACTTCTGCTTTGCATCAGGATATTGATTAACATCCAACAGTTCCATAAACATATCAAGTGGTCTGCAATAAACTTCTTCATCTCCATACATCGGTTTGTAAACAACCATTAATTCTCGTGTCTCCGAATGTTTTGCAATTGCAACGATCTGATATTTATTACCCTTAAAATGTTGATAGATTTCTTTTGTTTTTGGAATATCCCTCATGGTTTTCTCACTTTCTTGATAAATTTGTTTTTATAATACTCTATTATCCCATTATAATCTGAAATGAAAACCTTGTCATTCAATATTTACTCCATTTGCAATTCATAATGAAATGTACAATCGTTCTCAATAAATGGGATTTGACTTAATTGTTTTTCTAATTCTTCTTTGTCAGTGAGTTTTAACAAATTGATATTTCTATGATTAACAATAACATTATAAGCACGCTCCCCAGAACTCTGGGTTGTCTTAGTCATTGTGATTCCCGCATCATCTAAATCAAATTCCGAAACAACCTGTTTCACACTTACTAAATAGTCACTTTCTAATTGATCATAATATACCTCATTATAATTTTGAAATTCATTCTTTTGCCCAAAAACTTCTGTCTTATCAATAAATAGTAACCCAACAATAAGTGCACATGGTCCTAAAAAACACAAAATTCCCTGCCTACCTACTCTTCTCATATCTACATTTCCTTCCCT
>CAZWNX010000041.1:8085-17489 GCA_964635395.1 uncultured Lachnospiraceae bacterium | reverse complement strand
GTGTAACCTTTATTTCTTCTGAAACAGATGAAATGTTGAGAACCTGCTCAAGACTTATTGTAATGAGAGATCGCAAGGTGGTTGGTGAGCTTTCGGGAGATGAGTTATCTGCAAATATGATTATGAGTACAATTGCTGGAGGTGACAAGAACTAATGCATAAAAATGAGACGAAAAAAGGAAATCTTTTAGATTTTATGAAAGGAATCTTTCGGATGCAGATATTTATTCCGATAGCTGCATTACTATTGCTTGCCATCTTTAATCTAATCAATGATCCATCTTTTTATAAAATCACATTAGGGTATAACAGTGTTGGCAACCCAGTTCTTTCGGGATATTTAATGACAATTTTGGACTATGGATCAGAACTTGCAATACTTGCAATTGGTATGACGATTGTAACCGCTGCAACTGGCGGACAGGATATTAGTGTTGGTGCTGCAATTGCAATTAGCGGAAGTGTTATTTTAAGAATTCTTTGTGGAACAAGTTCAAGACCAGATTCTTTGCAAGCTCCAATTATTGTAGCTTTTCTGGTGAGTTGTCTTGTCGCAATGATTTTTGGCGCTTTTAACGGTGTACTTGTTGCACATTTTAAAATTCAGCCAATGATTGCAACGCTCATTTTGTTTACGGCGGGACGCTCCATTGCAGCATGGATTAATAACAACGAACTTCCAATTGTGAACGATACGACGTTTAGTATTTTTGGAGGATTTATACCAGGAATTCCAATTCCTACGCCATTCTTTATTGCACTTGGCTGTATGGCAATTGTAGCAATTGTATTGAAATTCACAAATCTTGGACTTTACACAAAAGCCGTTGGAATCAATGAACGGTCTTCAAGAATGAATGGACTAAATCCATCTTTTGTTAAATTTTTGACTTTTGTAATCCTAGGGTTATGTGTTGCTGTTGCTGCGCTTATAAAGGTTAGTAGATTGTCTTCAATCAATTATTCGGTGATTGCAAAGGATATTGAAATGGATGCAATCCTTGCTGTGGCGTTAGGTGCAAATGCTCTAAGTGGTGGTAAGTTCAATTTAGCGGCATCGATTCTTGGAGCATATGTTATTCAGTTTTTAACAACAACACTGTACAAAATGAATGTTCAGTCAGATGCATTGTCGGCATATAAAGCGGTTGTTGTAATTTTGTTGGTAGTTATTAGCTCACCAGTTGTTCGTGAAAAAGCGGTAGCACTCTTTAAACAAAAGAAAAAGTTAGAGAAGGAGGTTGTGTAGATATGTTAGAAACCGTAAAAGTATCGTTAAAGAAATTAAATATTCGATCTAAAATAAAGAGCATGTCTGATACAAATCTCTTGTTATCAATAACGATTTTCGCTTTTTTTATGATGTACATAGGAGCTGTTATTTTTCAGGGAAGTGGCTTTTTAAAGCCACAGACATTTTTCAATATACTAAATGCGAATGCAGCTCTAATTATTATTTCATGTGGAGTCAGTATTGTAATGATTACAAAAAGTATTGATATTTCGGTCGGAGGTGTAGCGGCGTTAATTAGTATGTGCTGCGCAGTCTATCTGGATTTTCACCAAGGGAATGTAGTTGTTGCAGGCTTGATTGCACTAACGATTGGTTTGCTGTTTGGAGTCGTGCAAGGGTTTTTGGTTGCGTACCTAGATATACAGCCGTTTATTGTTACTTTGGCAGGGATGTTTTTTGCAAGAGGAATGACAACAATTGTAAATACAAACCCATTTAATGTTGCGAATAAAGCTTTTGTAGCATTAAAAGAGATTCGAGTAGTGATACCGGGTTTTGGATCCATCAATAAAATTGGAAAATATGTAGATGCCTACATAGAAGTTGGCGTGATTGTTGCACTATTTGTTGTGGTGGCTTTGTTTTGTATTCTGAGATGGAGTAAAGTTGGACGAACATTCTATGCTGTTGGTGGTAGCGAGCAAAGTGCTCTAATGCTTGGAATCAACGTCAAAAGGACGAAATTTTTAGCGCATCTATTAAGTGGGTTGTTAGCAGGTATTGGAGGATTTGTCTATTTTCTTCATGTCGGTTCGGGTTCAGCGTCACATGCAAGTGGAATGGAGATGAGTGCGATTGCATCCTCAATCATAGGAGGTACTATGTTGTCGGGTGGTGTTGGAAACATTGTGGGTACGTTCTTTGGTGTGCTATCACTTAGTACAATTCAAAATATAGTATCATCGGCAGGGCTTGATCAGGCTTGGTGGACTGGAATTACCATTGCAATGATGTTGTGCTTGTTTCTTGTTATACAAAGTATTGTTATGGCAAGAAAAAAATAGAGGAAATTTTGAATTCACAATTTTGAATATCAATGTCAGAATATGTCATGAAAAGTATTGTTTGAGTCAATGACAATTTCTTATAAAAACGTTACGCTATCTCATGTAATTTATATTTGATAGATGATGATATATCAGAATTGGTGGAAGTTTATGTTTAAGAAAAAATCAAAAACGAATGTTACAGATATGACAGTTGGTAGTCCAACAAAACATATTTTATTATTTGCGATTCCGCTTTTAATAGGGAATATATTTCAACAGTTTTATAGTATGGTAGATTCCATTGTTGTGGGTAATTATGTTGGAGCAAATGCTCTCGCGGCAGTTGGAAACTGTGGTTCACTCAATTTCCTGTTTTTTTCACTTAGTTCTGGACTAGCGATTGGAATTGGTGTGTTAGTGTCTCAGCATTATGGGGCGAAAGATGATAAGAATGTGCGTGTTACAATTGCGAATTCCTTCTACATTGTGTTTGTAGCAGCAGCAATAGTGAGTGTTGTGGGATTTATTCTCGGCCCATCGATATTAAAGCTACTCAATACACCGGACACAATCTTGCAGGACTCCACTACATACTTAAGAGTCACTTGTTTGGGAATTGTAGCGGTGGCATTATATAATAGCGTAGCGTCTATGTTAAGGGCACTAGGGGATTCTAAAACCCCTCTCTATTTCCTGATATTTGCTAGTTTTGTAAATGTTGGATTGGATTTATTATTTGTTTTGGTATTTCACTTAGGGGTTCTAGGTGTTGCACTTGCAACGATTATTTCGCAGGCGGTATCGGCGATACTGTGTTTGATTTATGCAATTAAGAAAGTAAGCTATTTTCAGTTTCATAAAGATGAATGGAAGTATAACCAAGAGGTTATTGTAAAAACGGTTAAAATTGGTGTACCCATTGCAATGCAAAGTTCTATGATTGCAATCTCTTGTATGGCTTTACAGGGAGTTGTGAACCAGTTTGGTGAAGTCATTATGGCAGCATCAACGGTCGTTAGTCGCATTGAGATGGTTGTTCAACAACCATATGGGTCTCTATCAAGTGCAGTAACCACTTATTCGGGGCAAAATATGGGAGCGGGGAAAATGGACCGCGTTCAAAAAGGATTCAAGCGCGCGACACTGATTGCATTGATTTTTAGTGTTTTGTTGATTCCGATTATGTATGGATTTGGTGAACAAATCATGGGAATCTTTGTAAAAGACCCAGATGTTATTGCAGTTGGAAAAAATGCATTGAGAATTACAAGCTTATTCTATTTTGCATTAGGAATGATTTATGTTCCAAGAGCCGTGCTAAATGGTTGTGGTGATGCCAAATTCCCAATGATTAATGGAATTACAGAAGTTTTGTGCAGAATTTCCTATTCGCAAATTTTTACAAAAATACCAGTGATTGGATACTGGGGAATCTGGATTACAACATGTGCTACGTGGATTACTACGGCTGCTGTTTGTTTGATTCATTACAAGCGTGGCAAGTGGAAAGAAAAGAGAATTCGAGCTTAGGTGGAATAGACCTAAGCTTTTTTCTATGGTAAAGTTCAAAATTTGATATATTAGTAATCTTAAGTGTTCAAAGTATTTAATTGTTTTTTATAGAAAGATTGATATAATAAATATATTGTTTGATAAAATTTATAGGAGGGTCATTATGGATTTATTAATGAAAGTAGCAGTAATTGGTTTTGGAGTACTGGTTTTATTACTCATTATGATTTTAGGATATGTGAAAGCATCTCCAGATAAGGCGTATATTATATCGGGTCTTCGAAAAGAACCAAAGATTTTTATAGGTAGAGCGGGTATACGGTTTCCGTTTTTTGAAAAGAAGGATGAATTAAATCTTCAATTGATTCCAATTGATGTAAGAACATCAAGTGCAGTTCCAACAGCGGATTACATTAATATTAATGTAGATGCTGCAGTAAACGTAAAGGTTAGTAGTAAAAGTGATAAGATTCATGTTGCGGCACAAAACTTTTTGAATAAAAAGACAGAGTATATTGCACAAGTTGCACGCGAAGTTTTAGAAGGTAATATGCGTGAAATTGTAGGTAAAATGACGCTTGAAGATATGGTTAGTGACCGACAGAAATTTGCTGAACTAGTTAAGGAAAATGCTGAACCAGATTTAGCGGCAATGGGACTTGATATTGTTTCTTTCAATGTTCAGAATTTTACAGACGATCAAGGCGTTATTAACAACCTCGGTGTGGATAATGTGGTTAAAATTTCCAAAAACGCAGCAATTTCAAGAGCAAATAGTGAAGCGGAAATAGCAGTTGCTGAGTCTGAAGCACGAAAAAGGGCAAATGATGCCAGAGTTCAGGCGGAAACTGAAATCGC
Organism: uncultured Lachnospiraceae bacterium; assembly: GCA_964635395.1. Lineage (GTDB taxonomy): Bacteria > Bacillota > Clostridia > Lachnospirales > Lachnospiraceae > CAZWNX01. The sequence continues at coordinate 12,836 of CAZWNX010000041.1, read as the reverse complement.
AAAAAGAAATAATGAACTTGCAATTAAGAATGCTGAGTTAAAGAAAGAATCCGATGTTAAAAAAGCTGAGGCAGATGCAGCCTACAGAATCCAGGAAGAAGAGCAAAGAAAAACAGTAGAAGTTGCGACTGCAGAAGCGAATATCGCAAAGCAAGAAAAAGAAATTTTGCTAAAACAAAAAGAAGCAGAAGTAATGGAACAGTCTCTTGATGCAGAAATCAAGAAAAAGGCAGAGGCGGAAAGGTTTGCAAAGCAACAAAGATCGGATGCAGATCTTTATGAGAGACAAAGAATTGCAGAAGCTGATAAATTCGAAAAAGAAAAAGTGGCAGAAGCGAAAAAGATTCAGGCGGATGCAGATATGTATTCAAAATTAAAAGAGGCTGAAGGTATTCAAAGATTAGGAGAAGCGGAAGCAAAAGCAATCGAAGCAAAAGGTATTGCTGAAGCGCAAGCTCTTCAAAAGAAAGCAGAAGCTATGAAGCAGTATGGACAAGCGGCTATGATGGAAATGATTGTGAAAGCACTTCCTGAAATGGCAAAAGCGATTGCCGAACCACTTGCTGCAATTGACAAAGTAACCATTATTGATAGTGGAAATGGTGATACTGGTGTTGGATCAATGGGGAATTATGTTCCAAGTATTCTGGCAAAAACAATAGAGTCGGTAAAAGAAACAACTGGGCTTGATATTACTGACATTATGCGTGCCGGAACCTATGATGCCAAAGTAAATCGAAATATTAACATTACGGGTCTTGAAGGAGTGTCGGATCTAAAAAATGAAGTTGCAAGTGCAATTGTAGCAAATGAGATAGATCCAAATCAACTAGCAGTGAATCAAGAGGAAGCGAAAAGTGAATTATAAAACAATTGTAAAGGGCGAGTTTATAGAACGACCAAACCGCTTTATAGGAATTGTTAGAATTCAGGGACAAATAGAACAATGCCATATTAAAAATACGGGAAGATGCAAGGAATTGCTTCTTCCCGGTGTTGTTGTATACCTAGAATTTCATAACAATGAAAAACGAAAAACAAAGTATTCATTGATAGCCGTAGAAAAAGGAACTAGACTGATAAATATGGATTCTCAAGCCCCTAATAAAGTGGTTTACGAAGCACTTATGAATAAAAAAATTGTTCCAAATTCAATCGTTATAAAGCCAGAACAGGTTTTTGGGCATTCTAGAATAGATTTTTATGTTGAGACAGCAACTGAAAATATATTGATTGAGGTCAAGGGGGTGACCTTGGAAAAAGATGGAATCACGCTTTTCCCTGATGCGCCTACACAACGTGGAGTAAAACACATAGAGGCACTTTGTGATTGGGTGAAGACTGGAAACCAAGCCATTCTTCTTTTTGTGATTCAAATGAATCAGGTGAGAGGGTTTACGCCAAATAAGGAAACACACCCAGAATTTGCAAAAGCTTTATTGATAGCCAAAGAGATTGGAGTTCAGATTCTTGCATATGACTGCATTGTAAGTGGGACTAGTCTTGTTATGAATGAAGAAGTTCCGGTATTTTTAGAAGGTTTTATGAAAAAAAACTAAAGTAATGTGGTTATCTGCCGATATTAGTAATAAGAATCCATGAGAGGAGGACGTAATTATGCGTATAGAGGCATATACACAGGTTCAACAAATGTATCAAACAAAAAAGTCAAACGCTTCTAGAAGTGTTTCCAAAGCAGGATTTTCTGATGAGGTTCAGATTTCTAGTATGGGAAAAGAAATACAAGTTGCAAAGCAGGCAGTAGCAAACAGTTCTGATATTCGTGAAGAATTAGTGGCTCCTTTAAAGAGCTCAGTTCAAAGTGGAAATTATGATGTGAATGTCGAGAGCTTTGCAGATAAATTATTTGAGAAGTATAATAATCAGCTTATTTAGTAAAGTCTTATTTTATGAAGTGAGGTATTTTTTGTGGCAAGCTTAATGGAAAATTTGTTGTTAGTGTTAGAGGAACAAGAACTTAAATATGAAGAATTGCTAGCTTTGTCGATGAAAAAAACACCAGTTATCATTCAGGGAGATATTACGAGACTGCAAGAGATCACGGAAGAAGAACAAATTGTTGTATCAAAGTTAAATCAACTCGATAAAAAGCGAGAAGAATTTATGTTTGATATTGCCAATGTTATTAACAAGGATGTTAAGACGCTAAAACTAAAATATCTAATCGAAATGCTATCAGGACAGCCAAAAGAGCAAGAACGCTTGGCTGTTGTTACAGACAAGTTAAATTCTACAACCAAGCAAATGAAGAGAGTGAATGAACAAAACAGTGAACTTTTGACAGATGCTTTGGATATGGTGGAGTATGACTTGAACTTACTTAGAAGCATGAAGGCAGCACCAGAAACAGCAAATTACGACCGAGGTGCCTTTAATATGGGAAAAACACTGGGGAATGATGTGGCTGGTTTTGATGCAAAGCAATAGGTCGAGACATGGGGTGATATCAAATGCCATTAATGGGTAATGTATATATTGGAACTTCAGGATTACAAACGAGTCAAAATGCACTGAATACCGTTGCACACAATTTGTCCAATTCAGGAACGGTTGGATATACAAGGCAGCAGGTATTATTAGCTGACAAAAGATATAATACAATTTCAAAAAATCCAGATAAAATTTCTAACATGCAGACTGGTCTTGGGGTGGATTATGCAAGAGTAAGGCAGGTTAGAGATTATTTTTTAGATAAAACATATCGTAAAGAAATTGGAAGAACTGCGTTTTATGGGGAGTCCTATTCGACCATTGAAGAGGTTGAGAATCTATTAGGTGAACTAGAGGGTGCAGCATTTCAAACGTCGCTTGACGATTTTTGGCAATCCGTTCAGGAATTGGCAAAAGATCCTTCAAGTTCAGTTACACAAGGTTTGTTTATTCAGAGAGCTTCCCAGTTTGTTGAACGGGCTAGCTCTGTTTATGATGGACTTTCGACTTATCAGGATAATTTGAATGTTAAGATACAGGATTCAGTAAACAAAATCAATAAAATGGGGAAGGATTTATACTCTTTAAATAATCAAATTGTTGCAATTGAAGTGGGTGGAACGGAAAAGGCAAACGATTTGAGAGATCAAAGAAATTTGATTTTAGACGAATTAGGAAAATACACGAATATGTCGTACTCAGAAGATGTATTTGGAGGTGTATCGGTTTTAATAGAAGGACACCCTTTTGTAAAAAATGAGAGTGTAAGCGAAATTGCAATTGATATCAATAGTGACAATGGGTTTTACACACCATATTGGAAAATCGATGCAAAAGTAATTGAGGGAACAAATAAGTTGGACATTTCAAATGCAAAAGTATTTGATTTGACTAGAACGATTGCAACGATGAATGATACAGATGTTGGAGAACTAAAAGCGCAGTTATTGGCGAGAGGTGACAAGAGAGCAAATTATACTGATTTAGATGCCGCAGGGTATGATCAGGAAATTTCTTCCTCTATTATTATGAATATTCAGGCCGAGTTTGACCATTTAATACATAGCATAGCAACAAGTGTAAATAAAGTTATTTCTGATTCAGCGGACCAGGCAACGGGATATTTGACAGATGATGCTGGCAATCCAATTCAAGTATTTCAAAAAATCGCAGGTGATGGATATGATGCGTTAGGCAATTATATTGCAGAAAGTGCATTACCAGGACAGGAAAGCACGTTATATACCCTTACAAATCTTACAATCAACCCAAAACTCATGCAAAATAGCAGTTTATTGGGATTTGTAAAGAGTGATGGTACGGTAGATTTTGAGACTGCGTTAAAACTACAGAATGTTTTTTCGGAAAAGAAGTATACCTTAAATCCGAACATTACAAATCAAACAAATCTAATTGATTTTTATGCTAGCATGGTAAGTCAGATTGCAAATGCTGGATCGGTATTCAAGGGGGTTTATGAAAGCCAGACTACAACTGTTGAGGCAACTGAAAGTGCGAGGCAGCAGGTGGTTGGAGTCTCTGATGACGAAGAGTTAAGCAATATGATTAAATATCAAAATGCATATAATGCATCAAGTCGGTATATAAATGTAATTGATGAATTATTAGAGCACATTATTAATACATTGGGCGTATAGATTTTATGAAATCAGAAAGGAGGCGTCTATGGCATCTCAATTTTTTGGATTAAACATTGCATACACGGGATTGGTTGCTTCCAATTCATCACTAAATACAACTGCCAATAATATATCAAATGCTGAGACAAAAGGATATTCGAGGCAGTCTGTGAACCAAACTGCATCAGAGGCACTTCGAACAAATAATGCTTATGGTTGCGCGGGATCTGGAGTTTCAGCAAATTATGTAGAGCGTACTAGAGACGCATTTTATGATTTCAAGTATTGGGGAAATGCTACGAAACTGGGTGAAGTAACATCGCTTGGTTACTATATGAGACAAATTGAAGATTATTTTGCTGATAATGAAAGCGTTGAAGGGTTTACAACGATTTTCAACAAAATGTATGAATCATTGGCGGAAGTTTCCAAAAATGCAGGGGATGCAAGTACGAAATCCCAATTTATTGGATACGCACAGAGGCTTTCCTATTATTTTAATTCACTATCGGAGGGCTTAAAGGAGCTTCAAACGGATACAAATACAGAGATTAAGAACCGCGTTGATCAAATTAATTCATATGCAGCTGAGCTTGCGTCTTTAAATACTCAGATTAATGTAATCGAATTAACGGGTGTAATGGCCAATGATTTGCGTGA
>CAZWNX010000041.1:5307-7985 GCA_964635395.1 uncultured Lachnospiraceae bacterium | reverse complement strand
AGTAGTCGTATTGGTGGAGAACTTAGAGGGCTTTTGGAGATCAGAGAAGGTAATAATGGAGAAAATTTCCAAGGTACTGTTACCGGAGTTACAGCAATGGCGGGTGGTGGTAGTGAAGTGAGTATTCAAAGCTCGCTTGAATACCTAAAAGATTTAAATAAGTGTACATTATCAGATGATGGTGGAATTATTAAGTTGGGTAGTGAAACATATTATTATGATTCCTTTCGGGTAAATCTAGATGCAAGCGGAAATATTACAGATTATACCTTTGTAATAGGGAATGATCCAAATAAGAATAGTACACAGCCAAGTGTTGGAAGAATTGGAAAGGAAGCTTCTGTAGGAGAAGTAGTAACGTATCAGGGAATTCCTTATTATCAACAGCAAATGAATGAGTGGACAAGAACTTTTGCAACAGCTTTTAATGAAATACTAACACAGACTGGTTCGGTGGATGGTTATAATAATACGCCAGACATATTATTTGTAGCAGATTCGGCAACAGATCCTTCGCAGCTTAAATTCTTGGATTCTCGAAGTGGTAGTTTGGTTTTGTCAAGCACGAGTGATAGTTATTACCGATTAACAGCATCAAATTTTGCAGTATCCAAAGAAATTGCTTTAGATGCGCAACTGTTAGCAACAAGAACAAACGCTAGTGATGGTGTGGATAAATATGATGTTGTTACTGATTTGCTCGATCTAAGAGCAAACAAAAGCAAGATGCAATTTAGAGGAAGTAGTGCAAATGAGTTTTTGCAGTGCATACTCTCGGATATTTCACTAAATACAAACAATGCAAATACGATGAAAGAGAATTATTCCAATATGGAGTCGGCGATTGAGAATCAAAGACAATCTATAAGTGGAGTGGATAAAGACGAAGAGGCAATTAACTTGGTTAAATTCCAACACTCTTATACCTTAGCATCTAAGATGATTCAAGTTTTGACCGAAGTTTACGACCGCCTCATTTTGCAAACGGGAGTATAATATAAAGGGGGAAGCATATGAGAATTACAAATAAAATCATACAAAATAATTCCTTAACCAATATTAATAAGAACAAAGTATTGGAAGATAAATTAAATACTCAGATTACAACGAAGAAGAAAATAAATCGACCTAGTGATGATCCGGTGGTTGCAATTAGGGCACTTCGATTACGTACAAATTTATCGAACATCAATCAGTATTATGAAAAAAATGTTCCTGATGCTAAATCATGGATGAGTGTTACGGAAGATGCAATTAATACTGTAACGCAAGTGGTGACGGATGTTTATCACAATTGCACAAGGGGTGCGCAGGGATCATTGACAGCGTCGGATCGGCTTAAAGTGCTTGAAAGTATGAAGGGTTTACGCGAAGGGGTTTACGCTACAGGTGACGCGGATTATGCTGGGCGATATGTCTTTACAGGGTATCGTACGGATAGTTCACTCATGTTTACATCGGATACAACTCAAAATTATCGAATTACAGAACAATTATCTAGTAAGGATGTACTCGATTTTACGAATGTTGATATTGCTGACTTGGGTGGATTAACACAGAGTAATGCTGCTTCGCTTACAGCAAATGAGCAGGCTATTTCGACGAATCAAGTTCACAGAATCAGGCTATCCTATGAGGAGTGTTCTTCCACAGCTGTGCCAAGCATAACGTATTATGATACTACTGCTACCCTACAGACGATTACGCCAGCAGTGGTTTCGGTTTATGATATGCCAACGCCATACTTATCTGCCAATTGGCCAGTGGATCCAATGACGGGAACACCACCGAGTGCAGTTTTTATAGCCGAGACGGGTGAAATTATATTAAACGATACAACATATAATGCACTTCAGAACACAATTGATGATGTGGCGACTCCGGAGAATGAGGGAAAAATATCCGTTACTTATGAGAAAGACACTTGGAAAAAAGGGGATATTAAACCCGAACATTATTTTGCTTGTACAAGTGGAACAACGTCGTATAATGCTGATCTATTAACGGATTCCACACTGGATGATACCAATCAGGCGATTTATTATGATGTTGGTTTTAGTCAGAAAATTCAAGTGAATACATTGGCAAAAGATGTATTTAAACATAGTATTGGGCGAGAAATAGATGAACTAATCGAAATGACGGAATCGGTTATCAAGATGGAAAGTTCTGTAAAGACATTGCAAGAAATGTCAGAAGCAGATCCGACAAATACTGCGATCACTACAAGGTTACAGGCAGCTCAAAAAGCCTATGAAATGCTTAAAGAGAAAATGCAAAAAGGTTTTGAAAAGGGGATTTCATCAACACAGGGGTATCTTGATCAAGCCAACCTGGCACTGACGAACATGGGTACGCGAGCATCAAAGCTTGAGCTGATTGAAAATCGCTTACTTTCTCAACAAACAAATTTTGAAACATTGCAATCGGAAAATGAAGATATTGATATAGCCGAAGCGGCACTTCAACTATCTAGCGTTCAGTTATCCTATGATGCGGCACTGATGGCAACTGCTAAAATAGCACAAACAACATTATTAAATTATCTATAGAGAGCGAGGATAAATCATGAGAATTAATTCTAGAGTGTTTGGGGAAGTGGAAATTGATCAAAGTAAAATTATTGAGTTTGTGAATGGGATTGTTGGATTTCCGGAATTAACTGAATTTGCTTTGAT
>CAZWNX010000041.1:0-5207 GCA_964635395.1 uncultured Lachnospiraceae bacterium | reverse complement strand
TGTCAGGTAATTGTGGATGGAGAAGAATATGCATTGAAATATCCAATTTATGAGTTATTAAAATCAAGGAAAGAGGGTGAGTAGAATGTTGGCATTAACTAGAAAAAAGAACGAGTCCATTATCATTCACAACAATATTGAAATTACAATTTTGGAAGTAAAAGGTGAGCAAGTTAAAATTGGCATTCAGGCACCCAAAGAAGTCCCTATTTATAGAAAAGAGGTATACGTTCAAATACAGGAAACAAATCAAGAGGCAATGCAAGAGGGAAGTTTAGAAGCAATCAAAAATTTATTTTAGGATACTCTAAACATTCTTATTGATTTGGACGATAGTAGTATTGATAAGATTAATATGCATCACACGGAGGTGGGTAGTATGGCTATTGAACCATTAGGAAGTATAATGTCTATGCAGGCACAGGGAGTGCAAAAAATTGAACCTATTAAACCAAATGTAGAAAGTGTTGGATTGCACAATACAAATGTATCTGGCGGTTTTGATCCTTCAATACCGGCTGTGAAAGCAGTTGATAGTAAGGGTGAGAATTCGAATAGTGAAGCAGAAAACAGTGATTTGTTTGCCAAAGATCAACAACTGTCGCATGAAAAAATCAAACAGACAGTTGATAAGATTAACAAGAATATGCATAATTCCGAAGTGCAATTTGGAATTCATGAGGCAACGCATAGAGTTACCATTAAAATCATAGATAAGGATACGAAGGAGTTAATCAAAGAATTGCCACCTGAAAAAACGTTAGATATGATTGCAAAAGCTTGGGAATTAGCTGGGTTACTAGTGGATGAAAGAAGATAGGGGGTGTCATTATGCCAATTCGAATAACGGGTATGAATTCTGGTCTTGATACCGAAAAAATTATTAGTGAGCTTGTAAAAGTACAAAGTAGTAAAAAAGATAAATTGATTAAATCCCAGAAAAGTCTTTCTTATAAGCAGGATGCATGGAAGGAACTAAATACAAAAATTTATAATCTATACAGCAAGACGGTTTCGAATATGAAATTTAGTACAACCTATGCTAAAAAAGCGTCCACAGTATCCAACACAAGTGTTGCATCCGTTTCTGCAAGTTCCACAGCAGTAGATGGTACACAATCCCTTGAAGTGAGCCAATTAGCGAAGACTGGTTATTTGACGGGAGCTAAACTGGATAGTTCGGTTGGATCAGCAACCAAAATGAGTGATTTGGAGCCTACTTTTACAGGTGGAACATTTTCTGTAATGGTAAATGGTTTAGCTAAAGAGGTTTCGCTTGATGCGTCTTCAACAGTTGCAACGGCTGTGTCAAAACTAAGGGAAGCGGGTGTAAACGCGAGTTTTGATTCGGGTAATAAGCGGTTTTTTATTAGCTCCAAGGAATCTGGGCAAGCTGCAGATTTTACAATGACACCAGCGGATGCGAATGGAACGAAAGCAATGGAGCTTCTTGGTATTGCAAATGGTATGACTGGTGTTACTAAAATTGCTGGTCAGAATGCTATGATTAAGCTAAATGGTGCAGAATTTGAGTCTGCAACAAATGCATTTTCAGTAAATGGTCTAACAATTACAGCTTTGAGTGAAACAGAAGCAGGAAGTCCAGTGAGTATTAACACATCGAATGATACGGCCGCAATTTACGATATTATTAAAGGGTTTGTTTCGGAGTACAATACACTTATTAAAGAGGTTGATACAAAATATAATGCAGAGTCTGCAAAAGGATTTCAACCACTTACCTCTGAGGAAAAGGCAGAATTGTCTGATAAAGAAGTTGAAGAGTGGGAAAATAAAATTAAGACATCGATTTTAAGAAGAGACAATACATTAAGTGAAGTGGGAAGTGTTTTAAAATCCGCGACGCAAAAGGGAATCACAGTAGGCGGTGAGACTTTGTATTTATCTACGTTTGGAATTGGAACAATGGGTTACTTTGATGCTCCAGACAATGAAAAAGGGTTACTTCATATTGACGGTGATGAAACGGATACAACATCTTCGGGTAAAGATGACAAGTTAAAAGCAGCAATTGCACAGGACCCTGAGAAAATGGTCGAGTTTTTCACGAATTTTGCTACTAATATGTATGATCAGATTTATTCTAAAATGACAAGTACATCTATGCGTAGTATTTACAAAGTTTATAATGATAAGCAGATGAAATCGGATTACGATTCCTACACAGTCAAAATTGCAAAGCAGGAAGAGCGACTTCGAGATCTTGAAAATAAATATTATAAACAGTTTTCAGCGATGGAGACAGCTCTTTCGAAGCTAACATCAAAAGAAACAGCAATTTCTGGATTATTAGGAAACTAGGAGGAATGAACTATGTTAATGCCAAACGCTTATGCACAATATAATAATAGCAAAATACTGACAGCGTCTCCGGCGGAATTGACGTTGATGCTATATGAAGGAGCCATTAAATTCTGTAATATTGCTATTGTAGGAATCGAACAAAAAGACATACAAAAGGCCCACACGAATATCGTGAAGGTTCAAAGAATTATCGAGGAGTTTAGATCGACTTTGGATATGAAGTATCCTGTTGCAGAGGAGTTTGACAGGGTGTACCGCTACCTTTTAGGAAGATTGGTAGAGGCAAATATCAAAAAGGATAAGGATATACTGGAAGAAATTAATGGACATTTAAGATCCATGCGTGATACATGGAAAGAAGTTATGCGTATTAACGTAGCATCTAAGAATGAAGCGGTAAATGGAATGTAGCGATTTTTCAAACTGTAATGAATGATGGAGGCAAAAGATGATTGAGCGTTATTTACTGATTTTACATGATGGGCTTGATAAGAAGAAAGACATTTTGAATGCGATTATAGCGCAGAATGAAATTCAAGAAGAAGCTTTAAGAACAACGCCAGATTGGGATGCTTTTGAAAACGCTATTGCAAAAAAAGAATTCTATATCCAAGAAATTTTAAAGTTAGATGAGGGATTCGATGGTATTTATGAACGGATTAAGGCTGCATTAGCTGATTCCAATAGTCTAACATTGCACCAACAAAATATTCGCGTATTGCAAAACAAAATCCGAGAAGTTACGGATTTAGGAGTTAAAGTGGAAGTTAGCGAAAAGCGAAATAAAATTCGGGTTGAGCAAATTTTTAGGGATGAGAAAAACAAACTAAAACAAGGAATGCGCTCAACAAAAGTGGCAACAGACTATTATAAAACAATGAGTCAATTGAATTTTGTAGATCCCCAATTAATGGATCAAAAACACTAGAAAAATATTTTGAAAAAAGTTATAATTAGCTATAAAGTATTTCGGATACTCTCCGATATATGATATAAGTAAAGAAACTTACTTAACCTAAGCGATTAAACGATGGGCGTACGACCAAAAGATAATCGTGACAACAAACGGGCGGCATGGACGCCGTTACGTTACTTAATTCAAGGAGGAAAATACTATGGTAGTACAACACAATCTTACAGCAATGAACTCTAACAGACAACTTGGTGTTACAACAGCTTCTCAGGCAAAATCTACAGAAAAATTATCATCTGGTTACAAAATCAACCGTGCAGCTGATGATGCAGCAGGATTATCAATTAGTGAAAAAATGAGAAGACAGATTAAAGGTCTTACTCAATCAGTTGCAAATGCTCAAGACGGCGTTTCTTGTGTACAAACAGCTGAAGGTGCACTTGGTGAAGTTCATGATATGTTACAACGTATGAACGAACTTGCAATCAAAGCAGCTAACGAAACATTACAGTCAGTTGATAAACAGTACATCCAATCAGAAATTTCGGCACTTACAAATGAAGTTAACCGTGTTGCTCAAACAACGACATTTAATGAGCAAAAATTATTGGATGGTAGTTTTTCACCTGGTAAAAAAGTTCAGGTTGGTTCTGAAGTGAATGCGAGTAATCAAATCACGATTACAATTGCACAAATGAATATGGCTACAATTACTGGAGGTTTAAATACAAATGTAACAGTAAGTGCTGGTACAGCTGTATCAACAATTAAAACAGCAATCCAGGCAGTATCTAAACAACGTTCAGATCTTGGAGCGGTTCAAAACAGACTTGAGCACACAATTAACAACTTGAACAACGTTATTGAAAATACCACAGCTGCTGAATCTGCTATCCGTGATACAGATATGGCTTCTGAAATGGTTAAGTACAGTAACAACAACATTTTATCTCAAGCTGGTCAAGCAATGCTTGCTCAAGCGAACCAAGCAAATCAAGGAGTTTTATCATTACTCGGATAATGACATTGCATACTACCGAAAAGGATTGGCATACGCCAATCCTTTTTTGTGGTCTATTTATGATTCGTATAGCTTTAATTTATCTTTTGCAGGTCCATAATCTTTACATAGTTTGAAGAACGTAATAGCATTCTTAGTATCACCTAGAGCTTCATTTATAATACCTAAATGATAGTAAGAAAGAAAGGTTGTGACTCCCTGGGTATTTTCATTACGCATAGTAGTTGCTTTTACAAAGGAAGCAATTGCTTGCATAATTAAAGTGTTAGCAAGGTAGATTCTTCCCAAAAGGTAGGTGTAGTCGGCAAAATGACCAAATGAATCTTGATAATGAGTGAGAACTAAGGCTTTTTCGTGAAGATTCAAATCAAGTAAGCAATTTCCATATGAAACCAATAATAGTAAAGAGTAATCTTTTTGTGGATTCAATTCTTCTTGCAAAGCACGCTCGTAATAAGGAAGTGCAAGGTTTTTTTGGTTAATTGCTTTATAGGATTGCCCAATCTGAAAGTTGGTATAAGAATCATCTGGATTTTTAACTAAAGCATCTAATAATAAATTGAGATTTCGCTGGTTTTTGAGTAAGGTATCTTCTTCATTTAAAGCATATCCTGTGTGATATAAGGTGATGGTGGTTAAAAACTGAGTGTATTCCATGTTTGAGATGGGAGAAACCTGTTCATGAATTTGCCCAACATAGTGATAATACTTTTTAGGATAGAGGCGGATAAGACGGTTTTCATAAATCAGTTTTTGCCTTGTTTCATTCTTCATTTTGATACTACCACCACTCTTTGGGAAAGAACGAATTTGAGAATTGAGAGAAGCAACATCAATCGACTCCAACGTTTCATCACAGTCTAAAACCAGAACCCAATCATAGTTTGATTTGCTTGCACAGTAATTTCTTGCTAAAGAGAAGTCGTTTTGCCAAGGGAAATCATAGAT
>CAZWNX010000040.1:12611-17981 GCA_964635395.1 uncultured Lachnospiraceae bacterium | reverse complement strand
ACGACCTACTCCCTTTCCAGGGGAGCCCCTTCAGCCTCTTGGGTACTTCTCCAAAGTGAGCTGAATGCATATTGCGATTGTTTTTATTGAATTAAGAAAGCCTGTAAATTCTGTCGCTTTCTAGCGGAGAGGGTGGGATTCGAACCCACGTGCCCTTGCGGACAAACGGTTTTCAAGACCGCCTCGTTATGACCACTTCGATACCTCTCCGTGCGCACCAGTTCTTGTCAGTGCAAAAGTTATTCTAGCAAAGAAACTGATTGGTGTCAACATCTTTTTCACTTTTTTTTATATTTCTTTTTTCAAGAAATATATCTGCGATTAATAAGTCTTCCGGTGTCGTGATTTTGATATTCGTATAATCCCCTTGAACAAGCTTCACTCGCTTGTTCATAAACTGCTCAATGACCATGGCATCATCCGTAATTTGAACGTCTAATCCATTTTCATTGTTCAGTGATTCCCTTAAATATTGGTATGCTTGAACCAAGTCCTTGTAATAAAAACCCTGTGGCGTTTGAACCTGATACACTCTATTTCGCTGGGGCGTTTGTTGAACAAAGCCTATCTCATCAGCTATTTTGATTGTGTCCTTTGCCCTGACGGCCAAAATACAACTCTCGTATTGAACCGTTTCTAGCAACAGTTGATTAATTAGCTCAACGGAAATAAATGGCCTCGCCCCATCATGAACAAGTACAATGTCCGTGTCCACAATGGCCTCAAGAGCTCGCATTACAGAGTCATATCGCTCTTTACCACCAACTACAATTTGAGTCACTTTCTGAATATGATACATATCAACAATCTCTCTTTTACAATACTCTTGCTCTCCCTCTCCAACCACAAGAATGATTTCATCAACACGACTATTCTCAAACGCTTTTAGCGAATAATACAAAACAGGCTTATCTTTTATCTTCAAAAATTGTTTCGCAATATCCGTTTTCATTCTAGACCCTTTTCCGGCCGCTAATACAATCGCTGTACTTTTCATAGATAATCACCCCGCTTATAACAAATTTGCATTCAACGCTCCCCTAATTTCAAGCTAGGAACTGCATTCAAATTCCAATCTGCAAAATTATGATTTTGATATTCATGAAATGCTGCTGCTCCAATCATAGCAGCGTTGTCCGTACAAAGAATCGGCGGTGGACAATAAAAAGCCATACCTTCTTGTTCACATGCCTTCGAAAAGGCCTTTCGTAGAGATGAATTAGATGCAACACCACCTGCAATAACAAGTTCTTTAAACCCATAGGCTTTTGACGCTTCCATTGCATGCTCAACCAATACATCAACCACTGCCTTTTGAAAAGAGGCTGCAAGATCTTCTTTTTGAAATGTCTCGTTTTTCATTTCGCAAGAATTAATATAGTTCAAGACCGAAGACTTGAGGCCACTAAAACTAAAATCATATTTTGACCCATTCACTTTGGCCTTCGGAAATTTAATCGCATTCTCATCTCCTATTTTTGACAACGCATCAATTTTAGGACCACCTGGATATCCTAGCCCAATTGCTCTTGCAACCTTGTCAAACGCTTCCCCTGCAGCATCATCCCTTGTTTTTCCAAGAATTTCATATGAAGCATAATCCTTCACATGCACTAAATGAGTATGCCCGCCCGAGACAACAAGGCATGCAAAAGGCGGTTTTGGAGTTGAGTCTATGTGCACACTCTGCGCACCCTGTATCTCACTAATATAATTTGCACATATATGTCCTTCAATATGATGCACTCCAATCAATGGCTTTTTCGATGCATAAGCAATTGCTTTTGCATAAGATACACCAACTAGTAGCGCACCCACCAAACCCGGTCCATAAGTTACTGCGATTGCATCCATCTGTGAAAGCTCTAAACCCGCTTCTTCTAAAGACTCTAAAACCACTTGATTGATTTTTTCAATATGTTTTCTAGAGGCAATTTCCGGAACCACCCCTCCATACTCTTTATGCAAATCAATTTGTGACGAAATAATATTTGACATAACAATAGTTCCGTTTTTGACAACGGATGCTGCTGTTTCATCACATGAACTCTCAATTGCTAGTATCAAAACATCTTTTTGACTCATCTTAATCAACTTTCTAATCTTTTATTTTATTTCGTAGGCTCTACATTCTGCCATCCGTAAATTTTAAAATGGTTCTCTTTGTCTTTTCGAAGCAAGAATTTCAACGTAATGGGGTACATTGACCCTTCTTCTTTAACGGTATAAATACAGTACATTCTCGCCCATTCATAACCATCTTCATAAAACGTTTCAACATCCAAACTAGACGATGGCTTGTATTCAGAGATCACTCTTTTCGCCTCTTTATAGTCCTCAACATCAATTTTTAAAGATGCGACATATTGTTCTTGCGATTGACTTTTCACCAATTCATCATCATAAATTTGTCTAATTTTAACTGCTAACTTCTCTAACTCTTCATCTGAGTATTCACTCGTATAAAAGCACATTGTAATCTCACTAAAATACTTTACAACCTCTCTTGGCGTCTGCGGATAGTCTGACTCCAAGTCGCGCATAAGCACTTTCTCAACATTGTTCAAAATTTTTATATCATCGCTCTTTTTTGGCGTGACCTCCCGATGAGATAAATAGTAATAATATCCCACGACCAACAATGCTAATATGATAATCAAAATAGTGCCCTTTGATCCTTTAAATCGTTTCATAAAGAACTCCTAACTTAGTAGATTATGATTCACTCTTTATCAAAATCAAGTTCTATTGTTTGCCCATCTTTTGCAGCAATAACATTGTCAAAAATTCCCTTTACCTGCTTAACATATGATTCTGGCCAGGTTAAGGACGGGCTAAAATGTGTCAACCATAATTCTTTTGCCTTTGCTTCACTTGCTAGCTGTGCTGCCTCTGGGAACGTCATATGCTTGTTCTTTTTTGCTTTTTCAAACTTCTCCACTTCGGCATACATTCCTTCGCAAACGAATAAATCTGCTTCTTTGGCAAATTCAGCAATAATCTGTACTGGTCTTGAATCCGTACAATAAGTCACTTTCAACCCTTTGCGTGGTAGCCCAAGCACTTGGTCACTTGTATAAACAACATCTTCAACAACCACATCTTCACCATTTTGAAGTTTATTCCAATAGCGAACATCAATCCCTAATTCTTTCGCTTTTTCTACCAAGAATTTGCCTTTTCTTTCAACAACGAGATTGTATCCATAGCAAACCACATTATGCGATACCCTAAATGCCTCGATTTTAAAACCATCCATTTCAATTGTATGATTTATCTCAGAAAGTTCAATAAACTGTATTTCAAACGGTAACTCTGGAGCAATTACACGCAGCGACTGCACAACACGTTCAAGCCCTTTTGGCCCAATCATAACAAGTGGCTCTTTACGATCCGCATTGCCCATCGTTAAGAGCATACCCGGTAACCCACTAATATGATCCGCATGAAAATGAGTAAAACAAATAACACCAATTGGATTGGGACTCCATCCCTTTTCCTTCATGGCAATTTGCGTACCCTCCCCACAATCTATTAAAACGCTCACACCATTATAACGAAGCATGAGCGAAGTTAAGTATCTGTATGGCAGGGGCATCATACCGCCCGTTCCCAATAAACATACATCTATCATAATTCTTATACCTCAAATCTCTTCCACATAATCATAGCATCTTCTGTTGGATTAATATAATAGTTTTTTCTGACACCTTCACAGATGAAGCCATGTTTTTCATATAACGAAACTGCTCCTTGATTGCTTTTTCGAACTTCGAGAGTAATTGCATGAATTGCCCTTCGTCTCATCATTTCAAATACGGCTTGCAACAAATCAGATGCAATTCCCCTGTTGCGATACTCCTGATCTGTAGCAAGATTGGTTATTTCACATTCTTCACCACAAAAGTGTATTCCGCAATAACCCATGACCTGTTCACCAGATTTAGCAACAAAAAAAGTGTACTCACTCATGGTATTTGATCGCATTAGACAATCATAGGACCAAGGCATGGAGAAACATTCACGCTCTAAGTTTGCCACACCTAAAACATCTTCCTCAGTCATACAACCAATAGTATATTCTATCATTTTACATTAACCTTTTCCAGCTTTTCTCGTTCTGCTTGTGACAGGCGTAAATATTCTGGCTCATGACTATCGGCATCTACTGTCTTGCCTTGTTCAAAATATTCAATCGCCAAAGTTCCAATTGCCGCAGCGTTTTGTCGATTACAATGAGCTGGGGCAAATTCATATGGAACAACCATGGATTCATCAATAAATTGCTTGTGTACACTCACACCATCTCCAAGAAAAACAACGTGTTCAAGTCGCTTATTCAAAATATGAATTATTTCCTCCATAGACATTGGGACTTGATCCATGACCGTTTCAAACTGGTAGCGATCCGCCTTTCTAACAAACCGATATAGCCCCGTGTAAACCTGACCTCTTCGAGCGTCCATAATCGGGCAAATAAGACCCTCTACCCCAAATAGTTGATACGCCAACCCCTCAACTGTTTTGATCTCTACAATTGGTTTTCCAAGCGCCATAGCCAAACCTTTTGTTGTTGCACTTCCAATGCGAAGTCCTGTGAATGACCCTGGACCCTTTGCAATAGCAATTGCGTCAATGTCATTTAAATCTAATTCAATCATTTTACAAATTTCATCCAACATCGGTAACAATGTCTGTGAATGCGTTTTCTTGTGTTCAATTTTGTAACTTGCAAGTAACGTATCTTCTGTAACAACCGCTACGCTTGCAGTCAGTCCAGATGTGTCCAAAGCAAGAATTTTCATCTATTTCACCACTATTTTGCGATATGCAAATCCTTTTTCCAAATCTTTTTCTATGGTTATCCACTTTGTATCTTTTGGCATAATTTCCTCAATTAGATTGGCCCACTCAACTAAGCAGACCCCTTCTCCGTAAAAGCAATCCTCATATCCAATTTCATCCATCTCCTCAATGTCTCCAATTCGATAAACATCAAAATGATAGAATGGCATTTTCCCATCTAAATATTGCGAGACAATCGTAAAAGTAGGACTTACAATATTCTCCCTAATCTCTAAACCCGCAGCAAATCCTTTTGAAAATACCGTCTTGCCGGTTCCTAAATCTCCCAAAAGCGCATATATATCTCCTGGTTTAGCTTTTTCACCAATTTTTTTGCCTATGTCAAATGTATCTAATTCATCGTAACTTTCTAAAATCATTTGTCACCTCTATTGCCTTATTCGAATTTTATTCGGTTTCAAATTAGATGTCATCATAATAAATAATTGAGCAAATTTCACTCCCAGATTCTTTCTAGGAACCACAATTTGTTTCCCATTTTCTAAATAAATCAAAACGCTTCGG
>CAZWNX010000040.1:1537-12511 GCA_964635395.1 uncultured Lachnospiraceae bacterium | reverse complement strand
CTTATGTAGCAGTGCATCATACAACTCTCTTTTCTTAAGAACACATTCTACTTCTAAATGATCCATGCTAATCTCCATTTATATTTTCTCTTACCATTATACAAGTTTCTATACAAAGTGCAAGGGAAACGGCATGCCGCTTCCCTTGCAAATTTTAGCCTATTCTATTCTTTACTCATGTCTCAACGCCTCAATCGGACTTAATTTAGCAGCCCTTTTTGCGGGATAAATTCCAAAAAACAGTCCGACTATAGATGAAAACAGAGAAGCTCCCAAAACTGTAACAATTGTTACTTTTGCAGTAAATCCTGCAATTACACCAATGATGATTGCTCCAAAAGCACCCAGTCCAATTCCGATTATTCCACCAATCAAAGTGATAATGGCAGATTCCGATAAAAACTGGAGCATAATGGAACCAGTTCTTGCTCCCAATGCTTTACGAATTCCAATTTCTCTCGTTCGTTCTGTGACTGAAACCAACATGATATTCATAACTCCGATTCCACCTACAAAGAGTGAAATTGCTGCTACAAGTACGACAAATAGTGTCACAGTACCTAATACAGTATTGATTTGAGTCATATAATCATTGAAATTCTCAATTTGGATGACTCCATCCCCTCTCACATCATATCGGTTTTCGAGAAATCGGATACTAGCCTTTGCTACTTCAGATGAGTACTCCGCGCCTTCACTAATAATATAGACTCCATCAAATTCCTCAACATACCAACCCGCACATACCCCAAGTGTTGTAATTGGCATCTCAAATTCCACTGAAGAATTTCCACCCATCATTGTCATCAACTTTGAATTACTGTCTTTTCGAATTCCGATTACTGTTAAATCAAAGGAGCTGTTTTGGAAATTCACCTCAAAGGTCTTTCCAATTACATCTGTTGTTCCAAAAAGTGCAATTGCTCCACTTTCTCGCAAAATACAAACTCTCGATCCTCTATCAACATCTGACGCAGAAAAATAGTGCCCTGAAACCAAGTCTTCCTTAACCGCAAACTCTAACGCCTCTGTTCCTGCAGTCATTCTTCCATCAAAATCACCTTTAGGTCCATATACCGTGCTCATCCCACCCCATTGTGGCGTAACACCTTTTACGTGGGGAACTTTATCCTGAATTGCTTCAAAGTCTTCAAGCGTAAAAGAAATTGCTGGGTGTTCTTCTGTTGCCATTGAATAAATATAAAGTTGTCCTCCAGCCATATCATCTAATTCACCACTGATCTCACTTGATATTCCTTGACCAATGGAAATAATCATGATAACCGATGAAATTCCAATAATAATACCCAACATTGTAAGAAAAGATCTTGCTTTATTGTTTCGAATGTTCATGAGGGCCATTTTTACATATTCTAATACCTGAGCCATGATCTTCCTCCTACTCTACTAGCATTGGTGATACACTCATACCCTCTGTTATATTAGATGTTACTTCTGCAATAATTTGATCTTTATCTTGCAATCCCTTTTTGATTTCAATAAATGTGTCTGAAGATATTCCAACTTCCACTTCTTGACGAACCACCTTCTTATCTTTCACCAAATAGCAAAATACTCCATCATTGTCATAATTTACACATTCAACAGGAATTAAGTAAACATCTTTTGCTGTCGCAGTCGTCAAATGAACTTTTGCTTCAATCCCTAGGAATACATTTTCATCCGGTTCACTGATATGAATATCCGCCGATACCATCGTTGCACCTGCTTGATTTGCTTTTGCTAAACGATTGATTTTAGTCACTTCACCAGCATATGTTTTCCCATTAATAACAACTTCGGCTACTTGACCTGTTTTCACTTTTTCCAAATCATATTTCGAAAGTTCAATGACCACTTTTACCTTTTTATCGTTCTGAATGGTAAATAACGGGCTCCCCTTTGTAACCATCTGACCTTCAACCGCATCCACGCTAGTGATAATTCCATCAAAATCAGTCACAACACCTTTTTTTGCAATTTCCAAATCTTTACCAATTTGTTCTTTGGACAATTGATTGATTTTTGACTGCACATTCTGCTGTTCTTTCTGAAGCGATAAAGTTGCATCAACTTTCTTGCCCACTTCATACTCTTTCTGAAGTGCTTTGTATTCTGTAAGATCATTTCTACATACATCAACTGCATTTTGAAGTGCCGCAACATCATAGTTTGCAAGTTGCTTTTCCACCTCTTTAAGTTCCGCTTGTTTCTTGGCTAATTCTGTCTTATATACAGTGCTGTCCGGTGTCGTTTCTAATTTCACTTTTAACTCTAAAATTGCAGCATCTAAAGCGGCTTTTTTAGATACGAATTCATTTGCCTTTAACAACTGATCTTGCGCCTGTTGAAGACAAGCATTGTAATGATTCACGTATTTCGTCGCATCATCAAAATTCTTAATCGATTTTGCAGCCTCACCCAATGTCTCATCGATTTGCTTTGTAGCAACCTTAACCGTTAAGTCCGTAGCCTTCGCTTGCAAATCGTCCTGCTCTGCTGCTAACTCAAGATCACTCACATTGAACGTTACAACGTTTGTATTTGCCTTAATAGTATCACCAACTTGAACTTCTATCGTCTCAATTTCTGCTCCAGTCTCAGCAAAATATGTTTTACTCTCTTCACTCGCAACCATTCCCGAGACATCGATTACTTCTTCTACAGTACCCTTTGTCACTTCTTTGACCGAAACAGGAATACCCGTTTTGGATGCAACTTGATTGGCAAGTACACTTAATCCAATAATGAGAAGGAGAATAACAACTACTACAATCGGAATAACAATCTTTAAGTTTGGCTTTTTCTTACTTCTTGCCGGTACACTTCCTACTTGTGCCACAATTTCTTGCTCTGAATGATCATTTGCTTGCTTATTCTTCTTCGAAAACATTCTCATAGTCCCTCTCAATCTTTCCATCTATAATTCGTATTACGCGCTTTGCCTGTGCCGCAATTTCATTATCATGAGTAATTAAAATAATGGTTCTTCCTTCCTTATGCAGACCCTTTAAAATTTTGATAATTTCTTTACTAGAAGAAGAATCTAAATTTCCGGTCGGCTCATCTGCCAAAACAACTGGTGGTGCCTGTGCAATCGCCCTTGCAATTGCAACTCTTTGCTGTTGCCCACCAGACATTTCAGAAGGCTTATGCGACATTCTATTTTCCAGTCCAACTTTTCTAAGTGCATCTAGTGCTAAATGATGTCGCTCTTTCTTTCCAACGCCCCTATAAATCAAAGGCAATTCAACATTCTCGAAAGCAGTTAACCCAGCTATCAAATTAAATCCTTGGAAAATAAATCCAATTTCTAAATTTCGAATATCCGAAAGTTCATTGTCACTAAGATGGGAAACGTCTGATCCATTTAAAATATATGTTCCACTCGATGGGACATCTAAACATCCCAATACATTCATGAGCGTTGATTTTCCAGAACCTGATTGACCAATAATAGCCACAAACTCGCCGCGGCTAATCGTCAAGTCAATGCCATCAAGTGCTCGAACTTCGTTCTCTCCTGGGTTATAAATTTTACTTACTTGTTTGATTTCAATTAATTCACTCATTTTACACCTGCCTAACCAAATTCCACCTTATTAAAACCGCCACTCTGTATCATTCATTTAGTACAATAATACAATGCGGCAGTTTTGTCAATAGAATCCCCCTGAATAAATTATTAATTATTTCTTATGAAATCACTCAAACTTCATCGTCAGCTGAATCCTTTTTTTCGCAGTATCCACACTCATAATTTTAACAGACACTACATCTCCCACGCTAACGGCCTCTAATGGATGTTTAATAAACCGATTGGTCAATTGTGAAATATGAACCAGTCCGTCTTGGTGCACTCCGATATCTACAAACGCACCAAAATCAATAACATTTCTGACCGTTCCTTTTAGGATCATTCCCTCTTTTAAATCTTCTAGTTCAAGTATATCGTTTCGCAAGATTGGTGCTGGCATATCTGATCTTGGGTCACGAGCCGGTTTTTCAATTTCATTCAAAATATCCGACAAGGTTATCTCCCCAACACCCAAGTCTCTTGCGAGGGCTTTTTTATCAATTGATTTTAAGAGATTTTCTTTTCCAGACTGACGCTTTCTTATATCCTGAACAGATAATCCCAAATGCTCAAGCAATTTTTTAGCCACATCATAAGATTCCGGATGAACACTCGTCTCATCTAGTGGATTGTCACCACCAATAATACGCATAAATCCAGCACATTGCTCATACGCTTTTGGACCTAATTTGGGAACCTTTAAAAGTTGTGAGCGCTTTTTAAAACTACCATTTTCTTCTCTATACTCAACTATATTATTAGCAATCGTCTTCGATACTCCCGAAATATATTCCAGCAAAGAAGCAGATGCTGTATTCACATCTACACCAACTTTATTTACACAATCCTCAACCACACCACTTAATGCTTCCGTCAGTCTTTTCTGATTCATATCATGTTGATACTGACCTACTCCAATGGATTTTGGATCAATTTTAACCAATTCTGCTAATGGGTCTTGAAGTCTCCTAGCAATGGAAGCTGCACTTCTTTGTCCAACATCAAAATTAGGAAATTCTGCTGTTGCAAGTTTTGATGCAGAATAAACAGAAGCTCCTGCTTCATTCACAATTACATATGCTATA
This sequence comes from uncultured Lachnospiraceae bacterium, assembly GCA_964635395.1. GTDB lineage: Bacteria > Bacillota > Clostridia > Lachnospirales > Lachnospiraceae > CAZWNX01. Next base: position 7,849 of record CAZWNX010000040.1, on the reverse strand, counting down.
TCAGACTTTATCTCTTTCATAAAATCAACGATGATTTGCTCGGATTCTCTAGACGCCGTTCCATTTCCCAAAGAAATGAGTGAAACATGATACTTATCAATCAGTCTCTTTAATTCTCGTTTCGCATCCTCCACCTTATTCTGAGGCATCGTCGGGTAAATTACTTTTGTATCCAGTACTTTTCCCGTTTCATCTACCACTGCAAGTTTACAGCCAGTTCGAAATGCCGGATCCCAGCCCAATACTACCTTACCTTTAATTGGTGGCTGCATTAAAAGCTGCACTAAGTTTTTCCCAAACACTGAGATTGCACCTTCTTGGGCTTTCTCAGTCAGTTCGCTTCGGATTTCTCGTTCTATTGCTGGCGCAATTAATCGCTGATAACTATCTTCTACTACTTCAAGCAACACTGGTTCACAAAAAGAGTTCTTTTTGATAATTACTTTTTTTTGCAGGAATTGAATCACTTTTTCAATTGGTGCTTCTATTTTAACGTTTAAAATCTTCTCATTTTCCCCACGATTAAGAGCCAGCACTCTATGTCCTGCAACCTTCTTAATTGGTTCAGAAAAGGAATAATACATTTCGTATACACTTGATACCTTTTCGTCTTTCGCCGCCGACACGAGCAGACCTTCATTGGTAGTAATTGTACGAATGTAGATTCGGTAGTCCGCTTCATCCGAAATGGATTCTGCAAGGATATCTTTTGCTCCCTGTATCGCCTCTGACACAGAGTTCACTTCCAACTCTTCATTTACAAATTCCTGTGCCACTTTTGTTATCTCACACTCTAATTCCTGCAACATAATTAAGTCAGCCAATGGTTGCAATCCCTTTTCTTTTGCAACCGATGCCCTCGTCTTGCGTTTTGGCTTGTAGGGTCTATACAAATCTTCAAGCAATACCATCGTTTGTGCATTAATGATTTTATCTTTTAATTCCTGCGTTAATTTCCCCTGCTCTTCAATACTTGTAAGAACGGTGTTCTTTCGTTCCTCTAAATTACGTAGATAATTTAGTCGATCATACAAATCTCTCAAAACCTCATCATTGAGAGAACCCGTTGCCTCTTTTCGATATCTAGAAATAAAAGGAATTGTGTTCCCTTCATCAATTAACTTGATTGCAGCTTCAATCTGCCACTTATCAACCTTTAGTTCTTCCCGTAATACTGCTGTAATATCCATAATTTACTGTACTTAATAATAAGCCCTTTCTGTTCAAATTGTTAGCGAATTTCATTTAATAAATAATAGAGTGGAGAATTCCAATAAATTGTAATTTCGTTGCATGAATAACTTTGTTCATGATCCACGTAACAAACTGCTGGCGCCTTTCCTTTCAGCACAGACTGTGCATATGGATCTTCTAAGTTTGCATTTGGTCCACCAACCAACATTCCCGGCATTGTCTTTTTCAAGAATTGAGAAGGTCTGTGATGCGTTGATTTTGGAGACATACTTCCGTATCCAGTCACAAAACAATACCCATTTGCATTACTTCCCAACAGGTAGTTTAGCTGCTTTTGTGCCTCTGCACGGTACACTTTATTATTGAATACTTTATCCGCTAATAACAAAGTCATACCATTATTAGCAATTATCATATTGCTTCCCCATCCATAATTGTCTGGAACGGAAGATCCAAAAATGTCTTGATTAGATATCTCACTGATTCTATTTGCCTCGCTCTCAAGTAATTTCTTATTCTTTTCATAATACTTTGCATCCAAATCCTTTGTTGTTAGGCATGCATATATTCCATACGTTCCCACACCGTCCCATCCAAGTCCTTTTGCGACTGTATTTGGATCAATTTTATAAAGCATTGTACTGTATTTTTTATCCAAGGTTGTTTTGTAAAGTTCTGATAGTGCCCAAAAACGCTCATCTAAATCATTTGAATCGCCGTATTCTCCAGTAACAATTCCCTGTGGATTTTTAAATCCTCCATTACTGGAATTTGCTTCCAAGTATTGCATTGCTTTTTGAGAAGCTGACAAACATGTTGCTGCATAATTCGCATCATAATCCCTGTATAGTCTACCTGCCATCGCCATCACCGCTGCAAAATCCGCCGTAGCACAAGTGGAAACAGGAGAAACAACTAATTCCTCTTTCTCATCCTGTGGAAGAATAACTCCCGGGAAATTATTGCATGTTACTTTATGGTAAACCCCACCAGATGTATTCTGCATTTTAAGCATCCAGTCCAATTCCACTTTCGCTTCATCCAGTAAATCCGCTTTCTTATTATTGCTTTCCAAAATGCCAGTATTGTCTCCAAATGCCTTCGGATTCGATTCATAGGCTAGTAGTAAATCAGCCACCGCTTTTGCTCCAGGAACAACATAGCGCCCATAATCTCCTGCATCATGCCATCCACCACTAACATCTATTTTGTCCTTTGTGTTGTAAATAACTGCCATTGTATTATGACATGCTGGATGTGCAAAATCATTTGCCGTTTCACTACCAAGTTCTATTCCACATCTTTGCAGGTAAAACATTCTAAATACATCTTGTCGAATGCCATCATAAACCTGTTTTTCGACTATAATAGGATATTTCTCATTTTCAACAACGAGTTCATAATTTCCCGGATTTGAAATCTGCGTGAACACCACTTCACTAAATTTCATATTGGAACCAGTATGCATCTTTGCATCCGGAACAGTTCCCTCAAGAACAACTTCCTGCGTCTTAGAATCGATAATCTGATATTTTTTGGAAGCCAATTCTTCTTTTAGTACAATTTTCTTATATGCAGTTGGTAAGTATCCCAACTGGTTTCCATACATTTTCATGTTGCTTACCTCATTATCTGCCGAAACTTTATTCGAATTATCAATTAACACCAATTTAATATTATCAATTGTCACAGTGTGAGCCGTCGTTTGCTCGCTACCACCACGATTTCCCATGTTAAAACAAAGTCTTGGAGCCGGATCAGTCGCCTCACTCATAGTAAACTCCTGTTCAAAATGAAGCATTTCTGGTGCAATCGAAATCACTTGCGACACATACGGATGATAATCTCCACCATTAATTTGAATTCTAAACTCTACATCTCTTTGAATATCAGAAGAAATATCAAACTCCATTTTGTACTTGCATCCTTCTTCTAGTCCAAATCCATCCAAAAAAGCCTGCACTCCATAATCAACCTCTCCAACTCGATTGATTACCGTTTCAAGTTCCCCCTTATCATTCACTTGCAAAAATCCATCTCCACCTTCAAGATAGGTTAGAAATCCTCCAATTCCTGCCGAAAAATCTCCATTAGGAATTAGATTTTCTCCCGTTAATTCCTGTGTCTTTTCTTCCGTATTTTGTTCTTCTACTTCCGATTCCTGAATTGGCTCATTTTCTACTTGATTAGTGGAAATTGAATTGTCACTCACCATCGGCTCCTTTACGGCCGTATTTTTACATCCTGCAAATAGGGTCATACTGATTACAAGTAGTCCGACTAAATATTGTTTTTTCATCATCCCATAACTCCTACTATTATTTTATTAACATCCTATTTCAACTTTTTTGAACTCACTTTTCTATTATATAGAAGTTTATTGCATTCTTCAATTAGAGTTCACTTTATTTACCAAAAACACTGAAATATTTGTATGTTTTTTCAAAATGTGGTATTATTATATTAATAATACCCTTTAACAATCCTTAAATAATAAGGAAGTGATTTTATGATAGGTCCAATATCAAATACCCCCCAATATATGCCTGTTTCCATTTCTCCTGATAAAAGCGCTTCTGCGCAGTCCAGTAGAAAAGTGGAACCAACCGAGTGCCAAACCTGTAAAAGCAGAAAATATCAGGATGGCTCAAATGAGATGGTTTCTTTTAAGGCAGCAACTCACATTTCACCTGGTTCTTCAGCTGCAAAAGTTATGGCGCACGAGCAGGAACATGTCGCAAATGCCTACAAAAAAGCAGATGAACTTGGCGGAAAAGTAATCCAAGCAAGCGTTCAATTGAAAACAGCGATTTGTCCCGAATGCGGAAGAAGTTATGTTGCTGGAGGATTAACAACCACTCAGATCAAATATCCAAACACCAATAACCCCTATCAGCAAAACAAACAAAAAAGTGATTCACTTTCCACAAGTGGTATGAATATTGATTTACAAACATAAAAGCTAGCGACGCGATGATTCCTGTCACTAGCTTTTATGTTTTTCTATTCCATAATTTATATTATTCTAACAATACTCTATTTTGCCTCAAGGCTTTTCCACTTTAAGTATCCGTTCATAAATGAATCAATGTTTCCGTCTAAAACAGAATCTGCATTTCCATTTTCAACATTTGTTCTATGATCTTTTACTAAGGTATACGGTTGTAATACATAGGAACGAATCTGATTACCCCACCCAATTTCTGAAACATCTCCTCTGATATCGGATAACTTTTCTTCGTTTTCTTCCTTTTTAAGCATGAATAACTTTGCCTTTAGCATTTTCATTGCCTTATCTTTATTTGAATGCTGGCTTCGTTCATTCTGACATTGCACAACAATTCCCGTTGGAATATGGGTAATACGAATTGCGGAAGACGTTTTATTAATATGCTGTCCTCCAGCTCCAGAACTTCGGTAAGTATCAATTCTCAAGTCATCCTGGTTGATATCAACTTCTAGATCTTCTTCAATATCAGGCATTACATCCAAAGATACAAATGAAGTCTGTCTCTTTCCCTGTGCATTGAATGGCGAAATACGAACCAGACGGTGCACGCCCTTTTCGGATTTCAGATAGCCATATGCGTTCAATCCATTTACCTGAAACGTAATTGATTTGATTCCCGCCTCATCTCCATCAAGGAAATCTAAGACATCTATATCAAAACCATGCTTTTCAGACCATTTCATATACATTCTATAAAGCATTGAAGCCCAATCACAACTTTCAGTTCCTCCAGCTCCAGCATTTAACTTCAAAATTGCCGAACAGGAATCGAATTCACCTGATAAAAGTGTCTGCGTACGCATAATATCAAAAGCATCTTCAAAACTGGAGAACTCATTTACAGCCTCCTGACATATTTCTTCATCAGACTCTTCGAGTGCCATTACCATCAAGGTTTCAATATCATCATATGTTGTTGCCAATTCATTAAATGTACTTATAATGGTCTTTAAGTTTTTTGTTTCTTTTGAAAGATTTTGAGCTCTTGTGGAATCATTCCAAAAATCAGGAGCTTCCATTTCTCGTTCTAATTCTTCAACCCGTTTAATCTTATTAGACAAGTCAAAGTGAATCCCTCAGTTCCGCTAATGGTGCCTTATATGCTACTAACTTTTGTTTCAATTGGTCAATAATAACCACGCGATCACCACCTATCTTTTTCCACAACATTGTTTATACTTTTTGCCACTACCACATGGACATGGATCATTTGGATAAACCTTAACTTCTTCCCTTTTGGTAGGAGCTTTCGGTCCCGAATCATCTTTGTTTGTTCCAGTCACTTTTGCAACTTGCTCACGCTCAACTTTTTGTTCGACCTTAACATTGAACAACAATCGAAGCGTATCTTCACGAACATTGTCAATCATTGAATCAAACATCTCATACCCACTCATCTTATACTCTACTAGTGGATCTCTTTGTCCATATGCCTGTAACCCAACTCCTTGACGCAGTTGATCCATATCATCAATATGATCCATCCACTTTCGGTCAATCACGCGCAACAAAATAACTCGCTCAATTTCACGAATTGCTTCTGGCTCAGGAAATTCAGCTTCTTTACTTTCATAAAGTTTAACTGCTTGTTCCTTCAGATAGTGTTTAAAACTATCTTTCTTTTTATCAACAACATCAGCACGTGAGATATGTGCAATCGGAATGACTGGCAAAAGAAGTTGATTTAACTCATGCAAATCCCATTCAGCAGTATTTCCAACATCTCCAATACACAAATCAACTGTACTTTCCACAAACTCTGAAATCATTTTATAGATTACATCACGCATGCTTTCGCCATCAAGAACTCTTCTGCGCTCTGTATAAATAATTTCTCGTTGTTCATTCATAACTTGATCATACTCTAATAGGTTCTTACGGATTCCGTAGTTATTTCCTTCGATTTTTTTCTGAGCATTCTCGATTGTTTTACTCAAAATTTTATGCTGAATTTCCTGATCTTCCGGAATCCCAATTGTATTAAACATACTAACCAATCGATCAGAAGCAAACAGACGCATTAAATCATCTTCTAATGAAATAAAGAATTTTGATTCTCCCACATCTCCTTGACGACCAGCACGTCCTCTGAGCTGATTGTCGATACG
>CAZWNX010000040.1:0-1437 GCA_964635395.1 uncultured Lachnospiraceae bacterium | reverse complement strand
ACTTCTCGAATTACAGCATTTAATTTTTCACGCTTTGTTTTATAAACAGAATCTTCATAATCATGTCTAGCAACTGGTTTGTTCGTTGGGATCTCAACTACATCCATCCCATAAATATCACGAAACTCTTTTTCTTCCGTAAGTGCTGTTCCTGTCATACCCGATTTCTTAGCAAATTTATTGAAAAAGTTTTGGAATGTGATTGTCGCAAGTGTTTTGCTTTCCCTCTTTACTTTTACTCGTTCCTTGGCTTCAATAGCCTGATGTAACCCATCCGAGTATCTTCGTCCTGGCATAATACGACCTGTAAATTCATCAACAATCATTACCGCATCATCTTTAACAACATAATCTTGATCTTTAAACATTAGATTGTGTGCTCTTAATGCAAGTATAATATTATGCTGTATCTCTAGATTCTCAGGGTCAGCCAAGTTCGTAATTCCAAAGAAACGCTCTACTTTATGAATTCCTTCCGTCGTCAAGTTAACAATTTTATCCTTTTCATTAACAATAAAATCCCCGTTTTCTTCCTGCTCAACCCCCATCATTACATCTAGTTTAGACATTTCTGCAACATCATCACCACGCTTTAACTGCCTAGCAACAATATCGCAAGCTTCATACATCTTTGTGGATTTACCACTTTGTCCCGAAATAATAAGAGGTGTTCTTGCTTCATCGACTAGGACAGAGTCAACCTCGTCAATAACTGCGTAATTTAAATCCCTGAGGACAAGTTGTTCTTTATAGATAACCATATTATCCCTAAGATAATCAAACCCAAGCTCATTGTTTGTTACATAAGTAATATCACATTTATAAGCGTCTCGACGTTCGTCGTTCTTCTTACTATTTAAAACCACACCAACACTAAGCCCTAAAAATTCATGTACTTTTCCCATCCACTCTGAATCACGATGAGCTAAATAGTCATTCACCGTAACAATATGAACACCTTTTCCTTCAAGTGCATTTAAATACGCTGGGAGTGTAGAAACCAAAGTTTTTCCCTCACCTGTTCGCATCTCCGCGATTCTTCCCTGATGCAGAATAATACCACCCATTAACTGAACTCGATAGTGTTCCATATTCAACACACGTTTTGCAGCTTCTCGAACTGTCGCAAATGCTTCCGGCAAAAGATCATCAAGAGTTTCTCCCTCTTGCAAACGTTGCTTAAACTTCTTCGTTTGATCTTTCAATTGATCATCTGTCATAGCTCTCATAGAATCATGAAAAGCCTCTATTTTGTCTACAATTGATAGAATTCTTTTGATTTCACGTTCACTGTGGGTTCCAAATACTTTATTAATCAGACTCATTTTATCTCCTATTATTATGCTACTCATTCTTTATTTTTGATAACCAATCTAGTTTCAAAAAGCCTAAAGAACATTGTAGCAGATTTTTCCCCACTATTCAACTATTGTAATT
>CAZWNX010000039.1:5346-18085 GCA_964635395.1 uncultured Lachnospiraceae bacterium | reverse complement strand
GAAGCATATGGCGCAAGCGAGAATAAGTAGTAAGACGTATCATAACTAGACACTATGTTTTTCACTACCGCCTTTACTTCCACCATATTCCCTTTGATAATCTTACAATTTGTAATTTTAGAAGCGGATGATGAAGCCGAAATTACTGTATCAGCATTTGTAATCGTAAGTGCTTTCGACTTACAGTATTTTCCATAGATATAATCACCAATTGAGTCAATTTTATAAGCACGAACTTTAACATAATATCGTTTTCCATATGCAACATCTGCTCGTTTCGATTCAATTGGATCTGTTAGGTTCGTAACATAATCTTTTTGAACACCACTTGTATAGGTTGAATTCGTAGCCGTAATTACCTCATATCCATCAACATTCTCCATTGCCTCAAGCGTTGTCTTTAAAACACCAAATTCATTATTATCAACGGATAGAATGACCGGCGTACCAACAACAACTTTTTCAAACCGTGCATCTAATATCAAATCCGAATAAACTGGCAAATTAAAATCATAAGCCAGACCATTTAACATCCACTCTTTGAATAAATGCTTACTTAGTACGGGATCCTGTGGCTTCAATACCAGCCCACCCTCGGAAACCGTTTGTGACTCTGTAAAGCTTGCATCTTGGGCAAGAAAAGAAACCGTATAAGCAACGTTATCTGCCTCAGAATTGTTTGAAAGTGATGCCGCGAACAGCACCATCTTTAAACTACTAAAAAGCGTAACGCATAGGATTATACTTAATATCAAGCGTATTCGTCTTCGTTCTTTAAAAAAAGTCTTTATCACAACATCACTTCCAATCTATTTCATATGAATCTATTTTTTGAAATTCTTAACGATAATACTTATTCTTCTACGCGATTGTAGTTAATCAGACAACCTCTCAAAATGATTTCACGCTCCTCATTGGTTAATTCACCAATTCTTAGCGTAAATGCTTCCATTTTTTGCCCTTTAACAACATAGGCTGTTAGTTCTGATTTTGCCTGTGCAATTGCTTCTTCAATATTAGGAATAAATAAATAGTCCAAATTCTTAAATATCAAGTCGCCTTTATCAATAATGAATGGAATCATACCCCAGTTAATTAAGTTTGATCGATATCTCTTGGTTGCATACTCATTGGCAATGTTTGCCCAACCGCCCAATACTTTTTGACAAGAAGCCGCTTGTTCTCTAGCAGAACCATCTCCTGGTTTAACTGCGAAAATCGTTGATCCAATTCCAACATCTGACATTTCAAATCCAGCGTACTCTTTCGTAATTGTAGCAAATACATCTTCCAATTCGCTTAGGGCTGCAACTGGATTTTCATGATTCATCAAAGCATCCTGAGCTTTCTTTACTTCTTTTGCACGTCCAACATAAGCAGGGTCTTTTCTTGATAATGTAAATTCTGCCAAACCTAGTGGATTAGAACGATACGAAGATGTTTCTCCTGAAGGAATCAATTCATCCGTTGTCGTAACTGGATCATGAATTTCAGAAACAACTTTCAGGACTAAGTGCTTGGTTAATTTAGACATTACTGGCCAATCTTTAATATTTGGCCCGAATTTCACTTCAACACTTTCATCAGCCACGCCTGTTGAGTCAAATACTCTGTTCTCATAGATTGTATGATCAAAGTAATACTTGTATTGATTTAATGTTCCATCAAATTCTGTTGCAGGTGTCAAAAATCCCTTGTTTGCACTTGTTGCAGCAATAGAGCGAGCATCCATTAACGCAACCGAAGAAATTTGCTTGTTTTGAAGTTTAGAACCTTCTCTATTTGGAAAGTTTCTTGTTGTATGACGAATTGAAAACGCATTATTCGCAGGTGTATCACCAGCACCAAAACAAGGACCACAAAATGCTGTTTTTACAACTGCTCCAGCTCCCATTAGTGAAGCAATCACTCCATTTTTAGCTAGCTCCATATAGATTGGTGTAGATGCTGGATAAACACTAAGTGTATATTCGTCCGATCCAATATTTTTATTTTTTAGGATATCTGCAGCTGCGCAGATGTTTTCAAAACTTCCACCGGCACAACCAGCAATAATTCCCTGTTCAACATAGAATTTACCATTGATTACTTTATCCATTAACGAATAAGGAACTGCATTATCCAAACTTACAATTGCCTTTTGCTCTACTTCATGCAAAATATCTTTTAAGTTTTTATTCACTTCTTCAATTGTATACGTATTGCTTGGGTGGAATGGCATTGCGATCATTGGTTTGATTGCCGCTAAATCCACTTCAATCATTCCATCATAGTAGGCAACATTTCCTGGTGCAAGTTCTTTATACTCTGATTTGCGATTATGGATTTCATAGTACTCTTCAATCACGCTGTCTGTTTGCCAAATAGACGATAAACAGGTAGTCTCCGTTGTCATTACATCAATACCAATTCTGAATTCTGCTGATAATCCACTAACTCCTGGTCCAACAAACTCCATCACTTTATTATTGACATAACCATTTGCAAAAACTTCTCCAATAATTGCAAGTGCAACGTCCTGAGGACCAACTCCTTTTTGAACACTGTTGGTCAAATAAACACCAACAACCCCTGGCATATTAATATCATAAGTCTGATTTAATAACTGTTTAACAAGTTCTGGTCCACCTTCACCCATCGCCATTGTGCCAAGTGCACCGTAACGTGTATGCGAGTCAGAACCTAGAATCATCTTTCCACCGCCTGCAAGCATTTCTCTAGCATACTGATGGATGACTGCCTGATGAGGTGGCACATAGATTCCACCATATCGTTTTGCACAACTAAGTCCATACATATGGTCATCTTCATTGATTGTTCCACCAACTGCGCAAAGTGAATTGTGGCAGTTTGTTAATACATAAGGCACAGGAAATTTTTCAAGACCTGAAGCTCTTGCCGTCTGAATAATACCAACAAATGTAATGTCATGAGATGTTAATTTGTCGAATTTAACTTTGAGTTTGTCCATGTTATCAGACGTATTATGTTGTTTTAGTATTTCATATGCAATCGTATTTTGTGCTGCTTCTTTATGGTTTGTCGTAATCCCTGTTTTCTGGGATACTTGTGCAAGTGCATCTGAACCATCCGCAATAATTTCTTTTTGGTTTACTAAAAATACACCGCCACTATGTAACTTAATCATTTCTCATCCTCCTGAAATTTAACCTTTTTTCTTTGGAAGCACTGTTTTTTCAAGCTTCCAAATATCGCTCACATACTCTTCAATTGTACGATCAGATGTGAACTTACCAGACATTGCCACATTAATCAAGGCGCTCTTTGCCCATCCTTGTTCATTCTTATATGCCTGTTCAACCTTCTTTTGTGCCATTGCGTATGCTTTAAAATCTTTTAAGATGTAATACACATCTGCTTTTGAAGTAGAAAATGTATTAATCAACGAATTGTATAAGTCTCTAAATCGTTCTGGATCATCCTGCGCATAAGTGCCATTGATCAACTGCATCATCACTTTGCGAATATCTTCATCTTCATTGAAAATATCCATTGGATGATATCCACCAAAATTCTCATATTGAATTACTTCGTCTGAAGATAGACCAAAAATAAATGCATTTTCCTGTCCTACTTCTTCTACAATCTCTACGTTCGCTCCATCCATCGTACCAATGGTCAAAGCTCCATTTAACATAAATTTCATATTACCCGTTCCAGAGGCTTCTTTGCTGGCCGTTGAAATTTGCTCTGACACATCTGCTGCCGCAAATATAAGTTCTGCATTGGAAACGCGGTAGTTCTCGATAAATACAACCTTGATTTTATTCTGAATGGACTCATCATTGTTTACAACATCTGCAACACTGTTGATTAGTTTGATGGTCAATTTAGCATTCTTATAACCTGCTGCCGCTTTTGCCCCAAAAATGAACGTTCTAGGGAAAAAATCCATTTCTGGATGCTCTTTAATTTGATTGTAAAGGTACATAATATGTAAAATATTAAGTAGTTGGCGTTTGTACTCATGAAGTCTTTTCACTTGAACATCAAAGATACTTCTTGGATCCACTTCAACATGATTATGTTCAAGAATGTATTTCGCCAGACGCACCTTATTCTTGTACTTAATATTCATGAATTCCTGACAAGCTTTTTCATCTTCTGCATAAATCTTCAACTTCTTAATCTTCGCCAAATCCGTAATCCATTCTGGTCCAATGTGAGATGTAACCCAATCTGCCAAAAGTGGATTGCCATGGAGCAAAAATCTTCTTTGCGTAATTCCATTGGTTTTATTATTAAATTTCGCAGGCATCATTTCATAAAAATCACGTAGCTCCTGAGTTTTCAAAATATCGGTATGAAGTCTGGCTACACCATTTACTGAAAAACTAGCCGCGATTGCTAAATGCGCCATTTTTACCTGGCCGTCATAAATGATTGCCATTTTCTTAACCTTCTCTTGATTCCCAGGGTATTTTGCCTGAATGTCAAGAATAAATCTACGATTAATTTCTTCCACGATTTGATAAATTCTTGGAAGTAATCTTGAAAACAGTTCAATTGGCCATTTTTCCAATGCTTCTGACATAATCGTATGATTGGTATATGCACAGGTCTTCGTAGTTACTTCCCACGCCTCATCCCATGACAGTCCATGCTCATCCATTAAAAGTCTCATCAATTCCGCTACTGCAACCGTAGGATGCGTATCGTTTAACTGAAAAACAACTTTCTCGTAAAATTTATGAATATCATCATGATTTCTAAGATACTTTTCGATGGCAGACTGAACAGATGCCGAAATAAAGAAGTACTGCTGTTTTAAACGTAGTTCTTTTCCTGCATAATGATTGTCATTTGGATATAATACTTCAACAATATTGCGTGCAAGGTTTTCCTGTTCCACAGCTTTATAGTAATCCCCCTTATCAAAGGAATCTAACTGAAAACATTCAACTGGCTTTGCATCCCAAATTCTTAATGTATTTACAATCCCATTTCCATATCCAACAATTGGTAGATCATATGGAATCGCCGATACGGATTGGTAATTTTCTTGGGAAAATACATCTCTTCCATCGGCACCTTTTTTGACAACAACATGCCCACCAAATTTAATGGTTTTAGCATATTCAGGTCTTCTAAGTTCAAACGGATTGCCGTCTACTAGCCAATTGTCCGGTACCTCAATTTGGTATCCATCGCGAATTTTTTGTTTAAACATTCCGTAGCGATAACGAATACCGCATCCATATGCTGAATATCCTAAAGAAGCCAAAGAATCCAAAAAACAAGCAGCTAATCTTCCAAGACCACCATTTCCAAGCGCTGCATCTGGTTCCTGATCTTCAATAATATTTAAATCAAGTCCTAATTCATTGAGTGCTTCTTTCACAGGTTCGTAAGCTTTCATGTTGATCATATTATTGCCAAGAGCTCGACCCATCAAGAATTCCATCGAAAGGTAATAAACTGTTTTTACATCCTTTTTCTCGTACTCTTTCTGTGTTTCAAGCCATTGATCCACAATTTGATCTTTAATTGCGTAGGATACTGCCTGAAAAATCTGTTGTTCACTTGCTTCCTCTAATGTTTTGCGATATAAGGTTTTGATATTGTAAAGCACACTTCTTTTAAAAAGTTCTTTATCAAAACTAGTTCTTGGTGTAAATCCCGTTTCCACCTTTTTGGATATCGGTGCGTTCTTATCCATAATCATCCTCCTACTTTGTTTGCCTCATTGAGACTCAAAAACAAATCCTCTATTTCCTGTCTTGCATTCAAAAATGCACGAACAATCACAGGGTCAAAATGCTTTCCACTTTCACTTTCTATAATTTCAAATGCCTCTTCTATTCCATATGGCTTTTTATATGGTCGTAGTGATACAAGTGCGTCAAATACATCGGCCACAGACATAATTCTAGCACTTAATGGGATTTCTTCATTGTACAAGCCCTCTGGATACCCTAATCCATTCCACTTTTCGTGATGGTATTTTGCAACTTCTTTTGCGATCGCCACATACTGAGAATCTTCGCTTTTTTCAAGAATATGTCCGATGATTTGTTCCCCATTACTTGTATGCGTCTTTATAATTTCAAATTCTTCTTCTGTCAACTTCGCTGGTTTATCTAAAATACTATCCGGAATCGAAATTTTACCAATATCATGTAGGGGGGAAGCTAATGTTAACTTTGTTAAATACTTTTTGTTCAAAAGCTCCTTGGACTTACCCTCTTTCATAAGTTCCCTTGCAATAATTTCTACATATCCACTGGTTCTTTGAATATGATTGCCTGTAATTGCATTCTTATTTTCAACAATCGCCGAGAACCCATGAATCATTTGAACTTGCATTTCTCTCAGCTGCTTGGTTTTTTTCTTTACTTCTTTTTCTAGGTTTTCCTGGTAATTCTCCAACAAGTGTATGTTCTCAACTTCTCGCGTAACATCTTTAAACCAGAACACACTTCCTAGGTCTTTCCCTTGCTTGATTACATGCTTTGGGTTAAATCGATAAGTTGCGTCCTCGTGTTCTATGAGCACCTTACTGTTGGCCATTGTTTTTTTCAGAACACCCTGAATTTCATCTGGTAATTCACTCACTTTAGCACCATTATGTAACTCATTCAACGATGGAAACATTGAGATTGCTTTTGGATTTGCTCCGCGAAAGCAGTTGTTTTGGTCAACCACCACAATGGCATCCTCAATTGTATCATAAATAAATTCCTTTGCTAAAATATTGATGTCCGTAATTTTATTGCCGGCAATCAAGTAAATCAGAGCAACATCTGAAAACAAGAGTCCAATTGGAACCAATGCAAGATCTGTTTTATATACTTTTTCTAGGAAATAGCAGGTTGTTGGAATCAACGAAATGGCTAGTAAAATCATTTCATTTTGCCAGTTCTTTTTATAACTTTGAAACGTGTACATCTGATGAACTGTGATTCCGATTGTTAGTATTGTATACACAATCAAAAGTCCCACATACACCTTGTGAACCATTCCATACTCTACCTCTAACGTCGGGCGATTAACGGTTCCACCCAAAGAAATGGATTGATAATAGAGGGTGTGCTTATCAATAGTTAATGTCATTGCTACAATAAAACAAGTGATTGCAGCAAAAATAGGCACGATTTTTTTCACCTTTTGTAGCCTATAATATCTCACATAAAAAAGCAATAGTGAAAAGTAAATAGGACACGTTCCCAAATAGGTGATTTTTTTGGCAAATATTAACCCTTCAAGACTTGTAACCTGCGTAGTCATCCAATATCCAATCCAAATCAGGAAACTACAAACTGCAAACAGTACCACGATGGATTGCTCCCTCGAAGGCTTTTGGTTCACTGTCAAAATAAATACAAAAATGGATAAAACAATACCAAAAAAGTAGATATATTCTTCAAATCCCTGCATATGTTTACACCTCGCCTAGAGATATTTTACCATAAAGATAAGAAAAATGCTTTAGGAATTATACAATTCTTAAAGCATTTATCTACTTTTTACATTCAATCAAAGACTACTCACATTTTTCAATTGAGATTTCTACTGTTTCGCCATTTACAGACCACTCTTTCAAAAATGCATACGTTGTATTCATATTCATCTCATCTGCTAACACTTTTTCCATCATCATGGTTTGATTACTCGTGGCAATTTGAGCCAACATATCATTTTTCAAAAAGGATAATCGAATGTGATCCGTTACTTCGAAGCCACTTTCTTTACGCATCGTTTGTATTTTACTAATCATTTCATACACAAACCCCTCTTCAATCAGTTCCTGGGTCAAATTTGTGTCTAATACAACCGTGATTCCATTGTCCGTTTCAGTAACATATCCAGGCTTTTGGATCATTTCGATTAACAAATCATCTTTTTCAAGAGAAACACTACCGTCCACTAACGTAAGAATTCCATTCTCATTAAGCTGATCCATTGCTTCATTCCCATCAAGTGTTGCCAATTCTTTTTGAATCATTCCCAGCTGTTTACCATATTTAGGCCCCACTGTTTTTAATTGTGGCTTGAAAATATAGGTCGTAAACTCTCTTACATCACTTGTGAATTCCATGTTTTTGATATTTAACTCATCTTCTATAATTTCCTTATAAAATACACTTAACTCAAATGGTGCTTTTACAAACATTTTGCCAATTGGCTGACGATTTTTAATCGCTGCATTATTTCTAGCAGCTCTTGCTAAGACTACTGTCTCTAACAAACACTCCATGTCTGTTTCAAGGGTTTTATCAATGAGTGCCTCATCTGCAACCGGGAAGTCACATAGATGCACGCTTTCAATTGCACTTGGATCTAGGCTAATCACTAAGTTTTGATATATTTCCTCTGTCATAAAAGGAATCATAGGTGCAGCCAGTTTAGATACCGTCAACAGTGCAGTATAAAGCGTCATATATGCATTGATTTTATCCTGCTCCATTCCTTTTGCCCAGAAACGTTCTCTACCACGACGTACATACCAGTTACTCAATTCATCTACAAATTCTTGTAAGGCTCTTGCGGTTTCCGGTATTCTATAGTTTTCTAAGTTGGTATCAACCACTTTGATTAACGAATTCAATTTCGAAAGCAACCATTTGTCCATCACGGATAGTTTGTCATACTCAAGCGAATATTTCGTTGCATCAAATTCATCAATCTGAGCATATAGAACATAAAATGCATACGTGTTCCAAAGCGTTCCCATGAATTTTCTCTGACCTTCTAAAACAGCTTTCCCATGAAAACGATTTGGAAGCCAAGGCGCTGAATTCACGTAGAAATACCAACGAATTGCATCCGCTCCGTACTCGTTCAATGCATCGAATGGATCCACTGCATTTCCTTTTGACTTAGACATTTTCTGTCCATTTTCATCCTGAACATGCCCTAGTACGATAACATTCTCATATGGTGCCTTATTAAATAAAAGTGTTGATTCTGCAAGTAATGAATAGAACCATCCCCTCGTCTGATCCACTGCTTCCGAAATAAATTGTGCTGGGAACTGACTTTCAAATAATTCTTTATTTTCAAACGGGTAATGATGTTGTGCAAAAGGCATTGCTCCAGAATCAAACCAACAATCAATTACTTCTGGAACACGCTTCATTGTTTTACCACATTTTTCACATGGAATCGTGATTTCATCAATGTAGGGTCTATGTAATTCTACCGTTTTCGCTTTTTCATCCTGACTTAGTGTTACTAATTCTTCACGACTTCCGATGGTGTGTAAATGTCCACACGCACACTCCCACACATTAAGTGGCGTTCCCCAATAACGATTTCTCGAGATTCCCCAGTCCTGAATGTTCTCTAACCAGTCTCCAAAACGTCCTTTTCCAATGGATTCTGGAATCCAGTTAATCGTATTATTATTTCGAATCAAATCTTCTTTTACTGCCGTCATCTTAATGAACCACGACTCTCTTGCATAGTAGATCAAAGGCGAATCACATCTCCAGCAAAATGGATAACTATGTTCAAACTTTGGTGCGCTAAATAATAAGCCCTCTTTTTTCAAATCAGAAATCACCAAATTATCTGCTTCTTTACAAAACACACCTGGCCAGTCTGTCTCTTTTGTCATCTCACCTTTTCCATCCACCAATTGAACAAATGGAAGGTCGTAACGGCGCCCAACTTGCGCATCATCTTCACCAAATGCTGGCGCAGTATGAACCACTCCAGTACCATCGGTCAACGTAACATAAGAATCACAAGTAACATAAAACGCCTTTTTATTCTGTTTCTCACAAAGCTCATTTGCAAACGGGAAGAGTGGTATATATTCTTTATACTCAAGTTCTTTACCCGTGTATGTGTCTAGCACCTTATAGGCTGGTGTGCCTTCATTTTCATCACCTAGCTCACCCAATACCGTATCCAAAAGTGCTTCCGCCATATAGTATATATGCCCATCGGCTGCTTTCACTTTTGCATAGGTTTCATCTGGGTTAACGCAGAGTGCAACATTGCTTGGAAGGGTCCAAGGTGTTGTTGTCCAAGCAAGAATGTATGCGTCTTCATCCTTTACTCGAAATCTTGCTATGACAGAACGTTCTTTTACATCCTTGTATCCCTGTGCCACTTCATGACTTGATAAAGGTGTTCCGCATCTTGGACAATAAGGAACAATTTTGAACCCTTTATAGAGTAATCCCTTGTCCCAGATTTGACGAAGAGCCCACCACTCTGACTCAATAAAAGAATCCTCATAGGTCACATATGGTTTCTCCATATCCGCCCAAAATCCTACTGTTGCGGAAAAGTCTTCCCACATACCCTTATACTTCCAAACACTCTCACGGCACTTTACAATAAATGGATCCAATCCATATTCTTCAATCTGCTCTTTACCGTCCAAGCCAAGAAGTTTTTCAACTTCAATTTCCACTGGAAGTCCATGTGTATCCCATCCTGCTTTTCTTGGAACCATATACCCTTTCATTGTTCGATATCTAGGAATCATATCTTTTATAACACGTGTTAGTACATGCCCAATATGAGGCTTTCCATTCGCTGTAGGTGGTCCATCATAAAAGGTATAGGTAGGCCCATCTTTTCGAATATCCATGCTCTTTTGAAAGATATCTTGCTTTTCCCAAAAACGTTCCGTCTCTTTTTCTCGTTCTACAAAATTCATATTCGTTGATACTTTACGGTACATATTCTTCCTCCATCTTCTTACAACATTATAAATAGAACCATTCAATCAAAAAAACTCCCGCCCTGTAAAAGGACGAAAGTTCACATTCAAACATTCGTATAACCACCATTTACAACATACCATCATATGCGTTCCCTATAACGGAGGACTCCGACAATTCCTACTCTGCTAATTTGCATTTCAGTTTGCAACTAAGAAGTGATTTTCCTATGATCTCTACCGTTACTGACCTTTCACCATCGCCAGCTCGCTTTGAACTTCCAAGATTAAGTACTCTCTTCCTCATTGTTTTTAATTATTTATTACTCACTGAAAATCATTATAATTGTCTATTGGTTTTTTTGTCAATTGCTTTTTCGCATAGTTTTTTGTATGATACATTTGTATAAATAAATTACCTCAAATAAGGAGCCTTACATGAACCCAAAAAAGTATAGTAAGTCAGAAATTAGCTGGATTTTGTATGATGTTGGAAACTCTGCTTTTATCATGATTTTGACTGCGACAATCCCTATTTATTTTCGCTCTCTTACAAAGGCAGCTAATATATCTGCCGCACATTCCACCTCGCTTTGGGGAACTTCCACTTCTCTAGCATTAGTAATTTTAGCTATTTTAGCTCCCATCCTCGGTTCCTTTGCAGATTATAAGGGCATGAAGAAAAAACTCTTTGCCTTCTTCTTGGTTATGGGCGTTGGCGGAGGAATTGCTTTTACCATTGCACCTAGCTGGATTACTTTTCTTGCTTTTTTTATCGTTGCAAGACTCGGATACAGTGCTTGTAATATTTTCTATGATTCCATGTTAACCGACGTTTCAACAGATGAGCGTATGGATCAGATTTCTTCTTTTGGATATGCCTTTGGATATATTGGAAGCTGCATTCCTTTTATCATTGGAATTTTGCTGATTCTGCAAACCCCGTTTGGATTATCTACCATTATGGCAACTAGATTATCTTTTATCCTCACAATGGTTTGGTGGATTGTCTTTACAATTCCACTCTTTAAAAATGTTAAACAGACGCATTTTCTGATGAAACGTTCAAATACGATTGCCCATAGTTTTAAACGACTGGCTGTGACTTTCCTGAAAATGAAACGAAATAAACGCCTGCTGTTTTTTGTGATCGGCTACTTCTTTTATATTGATGGGGTCTATACTATTATCTCAATGGCGACCACTTATGGTGCAGAAGTTGGTATTGATGACACCCAGATGATTTTAGCCCTGTTACTGACTCAGTTTGTTGCTTTCCCATTTGCGATATTAAGTGCAAAAATAGCGAAAGTACTTTCAACCGCTAAAGTAATTCGCATCTACATTGTTTTGTATATGTTGATCTGTCTCTATGGCTATGGACTTGATAAAGCAATAGAATTCTGGATTTTGGCAATTGCAGTTGGAATCTGTCAAGGTGGTATTCAAGGATTATCTCGTTCTCATTTTGGTAAACTCATACCAAAAAAAGAAGCCAGTGAATATTTTGGCTTCTTTGATATCTTTGGAAAATTTGCTGATTTTATGGGGCCTCTCATACTTGCAGGTTGTGCATTCTTCTTCAACTCCACGAAGTTTGGTGTTTTGTCCTTGATTGTACTCTTTATCATCGGATTCGTGCTTCTTACCCTATCTGAGAAGGCTGCCAAAAATTAACATCTTAAATTAGTATCTTAGAATATAGAGCCAGGTGTTTTCTTTAGAAAGCACTTGGTATTTTTTTTCAATTGTAAGTTTGTGACTTTTGCTAAATTGCTCTACATACTCTGGATCATGTACATATAAAATCATAATTCCATCTTTCTTCAAGACCTCCAAAACATGGTTGAAAAACATTCTATAAATCTGGTAAATATCCTCTTTTGTTTTCTTTCCCATTACAAATGGCATATTGGTAATGATTTCATCAAAGAGATACTCATGGGTAAACTGCTCAAAATCTTTATTAATAAAGTGGATTGTCTGCCCTGCGATTTCCGTATTTCTACGCCCTTTTTCAATGGCATCTACAAGTACATCCACGCCATAGCAAGTATCTGTTTTTCCATAATAATTTCTTTCTAAAAGCATTGTTCCAAC
>CAZWNX010000039.1:0-5246 GCA_964635395.1 uncultured Lachnospiraceae bacterium | reverse complement strand
TCCTCTTGTAAGAGTTCTTTGAAAAAATCTGCATGTTCATTTACAAATAAAATGACTTCCTCTCTGTTTTCCTGTTCATTCATTTGGTTTCGAATCAAACTTAGATTCTGTCTGATTTGAACGCCTCGTAATAATTCTTCAAAATAACTTTTTAACATCTTTGCCCCAATCCGCATGTTTCATGCACTGAATTCACTATTTCTGATTTTTAATTTTATCTTTTATTTCTTCTAATAGAGTTTTGTAGGTCGAAGAACTCGCATCTGGATTTCTTCGAAGCATACTAATATTTTGCTTTCCAATTTCAAATTTGTCTTTTATTCGTTCTGTGTAAATTTTTTGTTTCAGTCTCATTTCTTGAATTTCTAATACAAACCGCTCTTTCTTTTGCACGGTCTCATCCAGTATTGCTGTCTCCAAGTCCTCGATACGCTTCTGTATTTTCTTGACTTCTTCTTTCATCCTACTGAATTTATACAAGAAATCTTTCAATTCAATTGCAGTCCTAAAACTCCATGCAAAATCTGCTGACATAATGATAATGAGCAAAAATGCTAAAACCGTGTGAACCACCTCTGGAATCAAGGAGAATCCCCAAATAACGAGCCTTTGCAATCCAAATACAGCGGCAACACTGAGTGCCCCCCATGCTAACGTTGAGCTCAAACAAATTCGACCCTTATATTGAAATTTATTTGTACTATAATCCCAATAACGGACTTTGAAAATCTTTTCCATCAATACTCCCGTAACATATTCTAGGAACGTTGCAAACAATGCTCCTCCAATATATACACCCAACACATTATCTTCAAATGGTTTTGTAAAAAGTATTACGGATATAGCTCCAAACCCATAAATTGGTAAATATGGTCCGACCATGAACCCCCTATTAATATATCGTTTCTCTTTCAAAGACACATATGTGGTTTCAAAGCACCAACCCAAAAAACAATAAATAATAAAATAGACAATCCATTCTAATATTAATTTCATGATAATAAATACTCCTTCATGCGATATACAATTTGCTCAGCACTTGAAAGAATCATTTCTTCATCCTTCTTCACAACACCGCTAGGATACAATTTGTATTGAAAACTAGGCACTCCTTTCGATGTAAACTTAAGCCGTCCTTCAAACTCTCCTATTAAGGCAGGGATATTCTCCGCATTAATCTTAGCACCTGGATCCATGGTAATTGTGAGACTTGTTTTGCTTGCTTTTAACTGCGTAATATACAACTTGGTTGCAACCACTCTTAGTAATGAAATGCGAATCAGGTTCTTGACAGAATCGAGTACTTTACCAAAACGATCTTTTAACTCATCTTCCATATCCATAGCTTCTTCCGCATTTTCAATACTTGCAATACGCTTATAGATATCCAGTTTTTGATGTTCATTCACGATATACGTAGATGGAATAAATGCATTTACTTCAAGTTCAATGGATGCACTTTCCTCCTCTTTAATCTCAATCCCTTTTACTCTTTGAACGGATTCATTGAGTAACTTACAATATAAGTCATATCCTATTGCCTCCATATGCCCATGTTGCTTTGCCCCAAGAATATTACCTGCTCCTCGAATCTCTAAATCTCTCATCGCAATTTTGAACCCGCTACCCAAATCTGTAAACTCACGAATTGCTTGCAGTCGTTTTTCCGCAAACTCTTTTAGAGATTTATTTTTTTGATACATTAAAAATGCATAGGATGTTTTATTGGATCTTCCAACTCGACCCCTTAACTGGTACAACTGAGATAGTCCCATTTGATCTGCATCATGAATAATCATTGTATTCACATTTGGAATATCAAGTCCCGTTTCAATGATTGTTGTGGATACCAACACATCAATGTCTCCCTCAATAAAATCATACATGATTTGCTCTAGTTCACGCTCTCTCATCTGTCCATGTGCATAGGTTACCCTTGCTCCTGGAACTAAATTAGATACCTTTAAAGCAATTTCTTCGATATTGTGGACGCGATTATATACATAATAAACTTGTCCATTTCTGGATAACTCTCTTACAATTGCTTCTCGCACTAACTCGTCATTATGTTCCATAACATAGGTCTGGATTGGTAATCTTTCATGTGGGGCTTCTTCTAAAACACTCATATCCCTGATTCCAACAAGACTCATATGAAGCGTTCTTGGAATTGGTGTGGCCGTTAGTGTTAATACGTCAACATGGGATTTGATTTGTTTCATCTTCTCTTTATGCGTCACTCCAAATCGTTGTTCCTCATCAATAATCAATAGTCCCAAATCTTTAAATACAACATCTTTTGAAAGTAGGCGATGGGTTCCAATAACAATATCCACTACTCCTTTTTTCATTTCTGAGATGGTTTTTTGTAACTCCTTAGTCGTTCTAAATCGTGATAACATTCCAATTTTTATTGGAAAATCCTTCATTCTGTTTAAGAACGTTTCATAGTGTTGTTGTGCAAGAATCGTTGTAGGAACCAAGTAGGCAACCTGCTTGCCATCTTGTACTGCTTTGAATGCGGCTCGGATTGCAATTTCTGTCTTACCATACCCCACATCTCCACAAATAAGTCGATCCATTATTTTCTTGCTCTGCATATCTTGCTTTGTATCTTCAATTGCCTGAAGCTGATCCTGCGTTTCTTCAAATGGAAACAACTCTTCGAATTCCTTTTGCCAAACAGAATCTTTTTCAAATTGGAAGCCCTCTTGACTTTCACGTAGTGCATACAATTCCACCAATTCTTTGGCAATTTCCGCAATTTCCGACTTCACCCTTGTCTTGGTTTTATTCCACTCCTGCGTTCCAAGTTTATTCAGCTTTGGCTTCGCACCATCCGATGAAGAATACTTTTGTACAACATGGAATGCTGTCGCGAGTACGTAGAGTACCCCACCCCCACGGTATTCGATTTTCATATAATCTTTTACCGTTTTTTCAATCTCAACCTTCTCGATTCCTCTATAAATTCCTAAACCGTGGTTTTCATGGACAACATAATCACCAACGTTTAAATCACCAAAATCCTTAAAACGATTTCCTTCATATTTCTTTCTTTTCTTTTTAGAAGGCTGAGTTTTTCCAAATATATCTGTATCTGCTATGATCACGAATCGAACTTCAGGATATGCAAATCCACTTCCGATTTGCCCATAGCAAACCATGATTTCTCCTGGCTCAACAATACGCTCTGGGTCTTCACTATAAAAGCAACTCATGCCCTCCATTAGCAAGTCCTGAGCAAGGCGCTTAGCTCTAGACCTTGAAGCCGAAAACAATAGCATGCGATACTTCTCTTTCTTATATTTCCACAACTCTTTTTTTAATAGTTCAAAACTCCCCTGAAAAGAAGATATGGACCTAACTTCAATCTCAAATCCTTTTTCCTCCTCAGAATATACAGATGGTCTTTCTAAAAGTTGTAAGGCTAAATAACCAAAGCCCTGAATTTTAGCCTGTATCTCTTCACAGGAAAACAAAAGACTTGCCTGTTTACTCAGTGCATAACCTTTTTCAAGTCGTTGCTTCATACTTTCTATAAACTCAGTCTCAACAGCGTTACCATGCTCCTGTATTCGATTTGGTTCATCCAAGCATATTTTTGTGTTTCCTTTCGAAAATAAATCTAAGAAACTTACAACCTGTGGGTAAAAATACAGCATATAACTTTCTAAGTTGGCATATACACCAAACTCTTCAATTTGCTCTCTCAATTGATCGATTTGCCCCTTAATTCTGGCGCTTTCCTGTGTAAGAAACGCTTTTCGAAAAGCATCATAAGCTTTATCGCAATCCTCTTCAATTCGCTTAAGCCCTTGAATTTTCTCTTGTTTTGACAAAACCATCTCTGTCGCTGGGAAGATAGAAATGGTATACAGTGTTTCAATAGACCTTTGAGAATCCACGTCAAAACTTCGAATAGAGTCAATCTCATCTCCCCAAAGTTCAATACGCACAGGGTTTTCCACTGTCAAATCAAATATGTCAATGACGCCTCCACGCACACTGAATTGACCACCAGCTTCAACCATGGGAACTTTCTCGTATCCTAATTTAATCAGCTTAATACTAATTGCTTCAACTGCAACAATACTTCCTTTCATTAACTGAATGCGATTTTCAATCATTTTTTCCAAAGGAAGGCATGGGCTTAATAATGCCGAGAAGGTCGTAACAATTGTAACATTATCATTCTCTAACATCGCTCTATAGACTGCTAAACGTTCTTTTGTTAATTGATTTCCATGAATATCGGCTTGAAAAAAAATAAAGTCTTTTACCGGATAAACATATGTGTTCGGCTCATAAAACGAAAGTTCCTCACATAGTGTTTTGGCTTTTTGCTCACTATAAGTCACTATTATTTTATTTGTTTTTGCATGCTCTTGATTCATAAGTGCGTGGGCAAGATGCATTTTCTGTGTATCTAAACAACCCGTAATCCGTGTTGGCTTACAGGTCTTAATTCTCTCGACTATTTCATTATAATCTGGCAAATCTTTTAGATATTCTGTAACTGCTTTCACTATACCCTCTTCTTATTGTATTGATTCATGGCACAATCAACAGTTTGGTCAATCATCACTTCAACTGCACCTAATACATCTTCTATGGCTAAATTCATTTTATCTTTTTCATCTTTTTTGAAATGACCTAGAACATAATCTGCCAAATCGTAACCCTTTGGCTTTTCACCTACTCCAATTTTAATCCTTGTAAAATGATCATGTCCTAAATGAAGGAGAATACTCTTAATCCCATTGTGTCCACCTGCGCTTCCCTTCACACGAATGCGAATTTGCCCAGGTTCTAAACTAATATCATCATAAAGGACAATCATCTGTATCGTTTCATCAATTTTGTAATAATCAATCAGTTGTCGAACACTTTCACCACTTAGATTCATAAATGTCTGGGGTTTTGCTAAAACAACCTTCTCACCCTTAATCATTCCTTTTCCAAACAATGCTTTATGCTTTTTTTCACGAATATCAATTCCATATTTTTGCCCGATCATGTCCACTGCTGCAAAACCAATGTTGTGACGGGTATTCTCATATTCTTTTGTTGGATTTCCTAGTCCTACGATCAGATACATGTTAACGACCAAATCCTTTCCGACTTTATTTCAATACTCATTCTACTTGATTTCACAAGGATGCGCAAGAAAAAAGGGCTGGTCCTTCGACCAATGTCATTAAGATAATTTAATTGTTCCTATAAGTTTTTGATGCCAACAAACA
>CAZWNX010000038.1:16885-18929 GCA_964635395.1 uncultured Lachnospiraceae bacterium | reverse complement strand
TAATCATAGGTACGTTCATCTCCCATAACACCAACACTTCTCATATTGGTAAGAGCTGCGAAGTATTGTCCAATTTGTTTATCAACGCCTGCTTTTACGATTTCTTCACGGTAGATGAAGTCTGCTTCTTGAACAATCTTCACTTTTTCGGCTGTTACATCACCGATGATACGGATTCCAAGTCCTGGACCTGGGAATGGTTGTCTATATACGAGGTATTCTGGGATTCCAAGTTCAAGTCCAGCTCTTCTTACTTCATCTTTAAATAAAAGGCGAAGTGGCTCGATGATTTCTTTGAAATCTACACAGTCTGGAAGTCCTCCAACGTTGTGATGGGATTTGATTACAGCACTTTTTCCAAGTCCACTTTCGATCACGTCTGGGTAGATGGTTCCTTGTACAAGGAAGTCAACGGCACCAATTTTCTGTGCTTCTTCTTCGAATACACGGATGAATTCTTCACCGATTATTTTACGTTTTGCTTCTGGTTCTTCAATTCCTTTTAACTTATCATAGAATCGATCTTGTGCATTCACGCGGATGAAATTAAGGTCATAAGCTCCGTTTGGTCCAAATACATTCTCTACTTCGTCGCCTTCATCTTTACGCAATAATCCATGGTCTACAAATACGCAGGTTAACTGTTTTCCAACTGCTCTTGATAACATAACCGCTGCAACGGAAGAGTCTACTCCACCAGAAAGTGCACAAAGCACTTTACCAGATCCCACTTTATCACGGATCTCTTGAATGGTCGTTTCAACAAATGAATCCATCTTCCAATCACCTTTACAGTTACAGATGTTGAATAAAAAGTTAGAAAGGATCTTGGTTCCTTCTACAGTATGAACTACTTCTGGATGAAATTGTACTAAGTATAAATCTTTTTCTTCGCATTCCGCTGCTGCTACTGGGCAGACATCTGTGGTTGCTTTTATGGTGAAACCTGGGGCTGGAGTCTTGATATAGTCCGTATGACTCATCCAACAGATTGTTTTATCACTTACATTTGCTAATAATTTACTATTGGAATCAATGGTTACTTCTGTTTTACCATATTCTCTTACTGGAGCAGTTGCTACCTCGCCGCCTAGTAACTGCATCATGAGTTGCGCTCCATAGCAGATTCCAAGAACTGGTATTCCTAACTCAAAAAGCTCTTTCTCACATCTTGGAGCCTCATCGCCATATACGCTGTTTGGCCCTCCTGTGAAAATAATTCCTTTTGGATTCATTTCTTTGATTGTCTCTAAACTAAGATTATAAGGATGAACCTCACAATACACATTACATTCTCTGACTCTTCTAGCGATTAATTGGTTATACTGTCCACCAAAATCAAGTACAATTACTGTTTCCTGACTCATCTTCATCCTCCTTGGTTTGTTCATAGGCATTCCTTATTATATGGAGTTTTGATAGCCTTGTCAAAACTATTTTCCAAGATTAAACAAAATCTCATCCATATTTTTTTCCTATATGCTTCTCTACACTTCTATAACAACTGCCATTTCCCACGCTTGTAGCGAATAAGATAACAAGTCCCTCTGAAAATCCAATCCACGGTCATTGCAATCCATACCCCCATCAGCCCATACGTAAATAATCCACTTAATAGATACGCTGCCCCAATTCGAAAGATCCACATGGATATAATTGCAACTACCATTGGGTAGACCACATCCCCAGCTGCTCGAAGCGTGTTCGATATGGTAAAGGACGGCACCCAGAAAAACATCGCCATAAATCCATGATATCGTACAATTTGGATAATTAACTCCTGCGTCTGAGAAGATACATGATATAGTTTCAAAATATATGGAACCGTAAGCAAGATAACAACCGATAAGGTAATCATACAGGCATAGGTTATTTTTACCAACTTTTTGGTATAGAATTTGGCTTGCTCATAATCCCTTGCCCCTATACAAAATGCGGATATGGTTAGTAGAGCATAGTTCATTGCCATCCCTGGCAAAACGTTAAACATCGCGATGGTTCCACTCACTGCATTGGCCGTAATTGCACTTGCTCCCATTGTTGC
>CAZWNX010000038.1:14409-16785 GCA_964635395.1 uncultured Lachnospiraceae bacterium | reverse complement strand
ATTCATATAAAGAGAAATCAACATCGTCGTTTTTGTCTTGCCCATCGAGCGAAAAAGTGCCGCCACACCATTATAAATAGCAACAAATACCATGGAAAAAGCAGTTGTAACCAAATACGTAGAAGCCGCCTTATAAACATCCTGTGAAATGTCTCCAAAAACCACTCTTAACAAAAAGGAGTGTAATAACAAATAGGACACCATAATGAGTAGTCCTGCCATTCCCTGTAATAAGAGTAATTGCCAAGCACTTTTATTTGCTTCTTTGAGATTCTTTTCACCCAAGCAGTGTCCAACCACTACACTTCCACCCGTCGCAAGCGCCGTAAATATATTGATTAACAGTATATTGACTGTATCGACGAGGGATGCACCTGCAACCGCAGATTCTCCTACGTAGGAGAGCATAATAACATCTGCCATTCCCACTGCCATTACAAGCACCTGCTCCAATAATAGGGGCACAATCATTTTTCGAATATCACGATTTGTATAAAACATCATTTATTTCCTTTTTCCTTTAGATAAAACCCTTTACCATCAAGTAAAAAAACAAGATCACCCTGTTCATCCGTTCGATAAATCAAGCTTCCTATGTTCTCTAATCGCTCTAGCACTTCACGATGTGGGTGCCCATAAGCATTTTCTTTGCCGCAACTGATAACACTGATACTTGGTGTCACTTTCTCTAGGAAATCTTCACTAGAACTGCCGTCGCTACCATGGTGATTCACAATATATAAGTCGCTGTCAATCGGTTGATTTGTACCAATCATTTCTTCTTCACTTACACTTCCAGCATCTCCACAAACAAGAATCGCACTTTTCTTGCAGTGAATAGAAAGCCCAATGGAGGCTTCATTCAGATCTTGATACTGATTTCCAACAGGCGCTACCACTCGCATTGTCAATTCTCCCAATGAAAATTCATCCCCTACGCTAGGGTGAATCAAGGGAATATTCTGTTCTTTGATGAAGTTCATCATGGAACGATACACTCTCGTATCTGCTTCATAGTCAGGTCCTATAACGGTTTGAACATCAAACACATTGAGGCACCCCACTAATCCATTGATATGATCGGTGTCGTAATGCGTTGCGATGACATATTCAAGGCTTTTTACGCCTTCCTTCTTTAGATATGCGACCACTTTTCTCGAAGCTCCCCGGTCTCCGCCATCCACTAATGCATATTTTCCATCTGACTCAAGCAAAAGACTGCTGCCCTGCCCAACATCCATTACGTGCAAACTTGCAAGGGCCTCATCCTCTTTTATTGGTGAAGTAATGGCGAAATCAGAATCACCCAAATTCCCCAATCCACTTGGCCCTTCAGTGATTATGGATTCCAGAAAATATAAGCACAAAGCCGACAGCACTGCTAGAAGCAGTAATGTCAGCTTGTTTTTTCGTTTTGAATTTGTTCGTTTTGAATTTATTTTTTTCGAATTTGTTCGTTTCATACTAGACATCCTTATTCTAGACAACTCTTCTGACTGCTAGGATGGTTCGATAGGTCGCTCTTCCGTATTTGATTCCAGTACTTGGTGAACTTGCATGGACGATATTTCCATTTCCAAGATAGAGTGCCACATGACCTGCGTAACAGATCAGATCCCCTGGCTGCGCCTCTTCATAGGACACACCCCGTCCGCAAGATCGCTGACCCACGGAGTTTCTAGGGATGGAGTAACCAAATTCCCGGTATACCGATTGTGTGAATCCAGAACAATCCGCTCCATTGGTAAGACTTGTACCACCGAGTACATAGGGATTCCCAACAAACTGGCATGCAAATGCAGCAACCTGCGCTCCAACTCCAGAACCGCCACCACTGTAACCGCCACCACCCGAATCACCTGGGTCCGATGAGCCACCGCCAGATCCACCACCCGATCCACTACCTTCGCCATCGTCATCGTAATTTCCGGCTTCTGGATCTTCTGGGTCATCACTGTAGTTTTGGGATGGGCGTTTTTGATTCTGTTTTGCAGCTGCCCTCGCCTGAAGTTCTTCAAGTGCTTTTATTTGATCTGTCTGTTGTTTTAACTTTTGTTTGTAATCATCGACCTGACTTTTGGCAGTTGCTAATTTTGCGTCAAAATCACTTGCAACCAGACGCATTTCATCCATTGTCACTTCTAATACTTCCTGCTCCGTCACAAGTTCAAGATTTGTAGCTAATAATTCGCCCTCTTCATCTTCAAGTGCCTTTTTGGAAGTAGCAATCTGATCTTTTGTCTCTTTATACTTCGCCAACAAATCTCTGTCATAGTCGTACACTTCTTGTGCATACTCTGCTTTATTCAGCATTTCCGAGAAGCTTCCTGATCCAAGAAACAATTGTACATATGCCGTATTACCCTTTTCATACAT
>CAZWNX010000038.1:10877-14309 GCA_964635395.1 uncultured Lachnospiraceae bacterium | reverse complement strand
ACTTCTTCTGCTGCTGGTTCTTCTGTTAATAACGAGTTAAAATCTTCTACTGGTTTTTTTATTTCTTTGATTGTATTGTTTTTAGAAAGAAATTCTAATACTTTTTTGTGAAGTACTTCTGCACGAAATTCATCTTCATTTACATAGAAATCTTTAATAAAATCTTCGTAAGAATACTCTTCTGAAATTGCTGAACCAGCTTCTGTTGCTACTTCATTTGCTGCTTCTTTTAACTCGTCTTTTGTAACTTTGATTCCTTCTGCATTAGCAATTGCTGCATCGATAAGATTTTTGTTCATCGCTTCTTTTAAGAAGGTTGTTGCTTCTTCTGTAAATCCTGCTAAGTCTGTTCCCATTGAAGTAAAGATATCATCAATTGTTTGATTGTTTTCTTTTGCGTAGTCTTCAAATTTTACGATATACTCATCTACTTTTTTGGTTACTTCTTCTGCTGGAACTTCTTTCACCTTTGTTGTTTCCATTAATTTATTCCAGATTGCACTCTCTTTTGCAAGATCATTGTCATCTGTAAACTGCGTTTCAAGATCTTTCTTAACAGTTGCTTTGTACTCGTCCATGGTTGTTCCAAGTCCAGTTTTAGCAATTAATTCATCGTCATATTTTGCTTCGCCGTATTTTCCAATACTGTTAACTTTTACATTAAATACAACTGCTGCTCCTGCTAAGTCAGGATTGTTAGGATACTCTGCTGGAAATGTTAAATCAAGGGAAACTTCTTGTCCTACTTTAACACCAATTAATTTTTCTTCAAATCCTTCAATAAAACGACCTGAACCAATTTCTAAATCAAAATTCTCTGCTGTACCACCTTCGAATGCAACATTATCTTTCATTCCTTCATAATTGATGTTAACAACATCACCCGTTTGAATTACGTCACGATCAGTGATTTTCTCAACTGGGAAAAGATTGTACTCATTAACATAATATTCTAATTGTCCCTGTGCATAGGTATCTATATAGGAATCTGTTAATTCAGTAATTTCAACTTCAACTTCAAGACCTTTATATTCTCCTAATGTTACATAGTCCTTTGGATTAAGTGTTCCAACCATGTTAGATGGCTTTCCACAGGCACTTGCTCCGATTAGTAAGGTTGCTGCTAATACTAGTGATAAAATTCTTTTTTTCATTTTCTCTCCTCATTACCGCGTCTCTTTGACACATTATTTTCTACTTCACTAACATAATAGTTATAACATATAAAAACTTTTGAATAAAGACTTTCTTTCAAAATTCACAAACAATTCATAAAAATCCTGCCTCTTTTTCTATTGTTCCGTCAGATTTTCCTCCCTTGCTAAGGACGTCGAATAATGGTACAATGGTGCTTGATAATACCACTTAGGAGGTTCCTTTATGAATACAGGAATGATCATTGCAATTGTAGTCACAGTCATTTTGGTGATTCTTGCAGTCGTTTTATATTTTCTCGGGAAGAAAACCCAGAAACGCCAAGAAGCGCAACAAGCACAAATTGAAGCAAGCAAACAAACCATTTCTATGCTAATTATTGATAAAAAGCGTATGAAAATCAAAGAGTCTGGATTGCCTCAAGCAGTCATCGACCAGACACCAAAACTTATGCGTGGTTCAAAGCTTCCAATCGTAAAAGCAAAAGTAGGTCCTCAAATTATGACTCTCGTATGTGATGAGAAAATTTTTGATAAGGTACCACTTAAAAAAGAAGTAAAAGCTAGTGTTAGTGGAATCTATATTGTTGATGTAAAAGGTGTTCGTACAAATACATCTGCAGCACCTGTGAAGAAGATGGGTCCAATCAAAAGTGCCATTGATAAAATGCAGGAAAAGTTAGGTGCGAAACCGCTAAAATAAGCGTTCACAACATCTACACTCCACCATACCTACAACAAAGTAGCGCATCCAAATGCAAATTGGATGCGCTTTCTTAATGATCCTTGATTATGTGAGTTGTATGCCTTCTTCTTTGGAACGAATATCAATTACCAAATGATAATCTGCAAGATGCTCGTAATTCATCTCAAGCGCATAATCTGCTTCCACCGTGATTCTTTTCTCCTGCTCGAGAACACTTATTTTCTTCGCCTGAACTCCGATTAAGATATCCCCATAGGGAGTTTCGTAATTGGTCATCGTCTTCGTCTTTTCATCAAAGATCATATTCATTTGAAGATATCCTGACTTTTCTAAAGCCAAGTATCCATTTTTAAAGCAAATCTGATTTTGGGTTGATTGTTCATATCCCTCGAGTAATTCGTCATAGATAATCACATGTTGATCATCCCTTTTCTCATAAATCCCCGCTACTATGCTTTCAATTTCTTCCCCATTTTCTTCTAAATCAAACTGCAAACCTTTAATTGATAGTAGTACTTGATTATTCATGCTTCTCCTACGCTAACGCTCTATTGAATGAATGACTAGATCAAACTAGTATTCCTCGATCTGAATTGTTTTGGCCGATAGGATCCCATATTTAATAATGGAATTGGCAAAACTTTTGAATTTTTCGGCTCCATCGCTTACAAAAAATCGATATTGGTTACTTCCTAGATCAGGCTTCACTTCATTATGTAGATTTCGTTCTTTTAATAGTATACTTAATTCCCTGGCGGTTTCATATGCCGGATTCACAAGCGTCACATGCTCACCCATAATCTCACCTATTGTCTTTCTAATTAGAGGGTAATGTGTGCACCCAAGAATTAAAGTGTCAATATCTTGGTCAATCAATTCACTTAAATATCTTGATGCAATCTCCCTTGTAACCGGATCTTCAATCAGGCCTTCTTCTACTAACGGAACAAAGAGCGGACAGGCTTTTCCAAGAATCTGCATGTTCTCATCAATTTGATTGATGTACTGGGAATAGATTCGACTTCCAATTGTCGCACTCGTTGCAATAACACCAATTTTGCCGTTTTTCGTTTTATCCGCCGCCACTTTTGCACCGGGTTTAACAACTCCAATCACCGGAATATCTAACTCCTGCTCTAACTCTTCCAAAGCATATGCACTCGCAGTATTACAGGCAACCACAATTGTTTTCACATCCTGCGTCTGTAAAAAACGCACGATTTGCTTTGAAAATCTAGTAACTGTTTCTTTTGATTTGTTTCCATAAGGAACTCGCGCTGTATCTCCAAAGTAGATTATTTTTTCATTGGGCATCTGTCGCATGATTTCTTTTGCAACGGTCAATCCACCAACTCCGGAATCAAACACTCCGATGGGCGATGACTTTTTATCGTTCGACATAATATTCTCCATTCCGAAGCACGCCTACTTATGCTCTCTAAATTTTAAATGCTTGATAATGGTCAATTCCTGATTGTCAATATGTTGCACAACCAGTTCTTTTGCTCTGATCTTGTCCTTAGCCAAGATACTTTCAAAAATTTCTTCGTGTTCTTTAATCAGACGCTCATG
>CAZWNX010000038.1:1475-10777 GCA_964635395.1 uncultured Lachnospiraceae bacterium | reverse complement strand
AGTGATCGTCTGACTTCTAGTACATCCTTAAGATGTTTTTGTGAAATTTCTGCGACCTGAGCTCCCTTTCTAGGAATCATTACAACGAGTCCTTCAAGCTCAAGTTTACGAATGGCTTCGCGAATGGGCGTTCTGCTAACACCTAGTCGTTTTCCAAGATGAATCTCCATTAATCGCTCGCCCGGCTTGATTTCACCGGTCAAAATGCCCTGTCTTAGTGTTTTGAATACAACGTCCCTTAGTGGTAAATAATCATCCATATTATCCTGCAATCGATCTCTCATCTTCTCACCATTCAACTTTCGCTGATACATTAATTGTTCCAAAGACCTGTTACAAATATCTGATTTGCCAATCCTAATCGTTCTAGTTCACTTGCTGCTTTTTTCGCATCTTCTCTTGTATCAAATACCCCAAATACTGTTGGTCCACTGCCACTCATTAAAGCATTGATTGCTTTATTTTGAAGCATGGTTTTTTTCACTTCCTCAATCTGAGGATAAATTGCAATGGTTACTGTCTCCAATACATTTTTGAGTCTCTTGATAACTGCATCACTATTATTCTCACGGATTCCTTGAATCATTCCATCAATATCCACATGATCTTCTGCAGACAATTGATCTACTTTCAGTGATTCGTAAACCATTTTGGTAGATACACTAATCGGCGGTTTTGCAATCACTAGATTCAGGTCTTTCATATCAGGTAGTGGGGTCATAATCTCCCCAATTCCTTCGCAAAGCATCGTCTTACCATGTAAGCAATAAGGAACATCTGCACCCAAAGAGACTCCCAATGCCTCTAGTTCCTTCATACTTAGATTCGTCTCAAACAACTCACTTAGTCCAAGCAGTGTTGCTGCGGCATCTGTACTTCCGCCCGCCATTCCTGCAGCCACAGGAATATGTTTCTCTAGATGAATCGAAATCCCACTATGGATTCCAGTTTTCTCAAAAAAAAGCTTCGCCGCTTTCATAATTAAATTATTGCCATCCACCGGAATCTCCGGGAGATTTGTAGTCATTTCAAAGGTCTCTGGTTCCTCTATTTGAAATGTCAGTTCATCATATAAATCAACTGTCTGCATAATCATCTTCACTTCATGATAACCACTTGGAAGTTTTCTTAATACATCTAGCCCTAGATTAATTTTCCCATACGCTTTTCTTGTAATTTGCTTTCCCTGTTCCATCGGTCACCGCTCCATTTATAGATTGCTACATGTTCAAAATTTGTTTTTTGTATACAATATCGATTATAAAGAATTTACAAAGAAAAAGCAACTAGCTATAAACTTTTGTCAACCCTTCTCCGATATAGATGAAAAGGTATTTTTTATGTTGTTTTGACCAAGGAGGGAACCTATGAATGTAAATGGAGTTACATCTCAAGCAGCTAGCTATCAGGCATATGAAACCAGTAAGAAATCAGATAAGAACACTAAACCTACGAATGATACAAAAGTGGATAGTCAAGAAGCCGCTGTCTATGAATCTTCACAAGAACCAAAATCTTCATCCAAGGTGGATTCAAAAGTAATTGAACAATTGAAGGCTGATGCCGAGCAAAAAACCGCTCAATTTCGCAGTCTTGTTGAACAAATGATGTTAAAACAAAATCAGAAGATTCAATCCGCAGATGATATGTGGAAATTCTTGGCAAGTGGTGAGTATGAAGTTGACGAATTCACCAAATTACAGGCACAAGCAGATATTGCTGAAGATGGATACTGGGGCGTTAATCAAACCTCTGATCGCATCCTCGATTTTGCCAAGGCACTCGCAAGCAATGACCCAGAGAAAGCAGACATGTTGATGGACGCTTTCAAAAAAGGCTATGAAGCAGCCGAAAAGACATGGGGCAAAGCATTGCCAGATATCTGTAAACAAACCTATGATGCAGTACTATCCAAGTTTGATGCTTGGAAAAATGGCACCGAATCAAACGCCGACACACAAGTAGAGTAGAGCTGTACTACCAATATATATAGTTAAAAGAACTTCCAAGCTTTTGTTGGAAGTTCTTTTATATGTAATTCTTTTAAGTATTTTAACAGCTCTATTTCACTGCACCAATCAATTCATTCACATCTTCAATTCCATATCGAACCATATATTCTTCTAATCCCTTTTTGGTTTCGATGGTAGCATATGGATTCACAAAGTTCATTGCTCCCACGCATACTGCCGTTGCTCCTGCGAGCAGGAATTCTACCGCATCTTCACCATTGGCGATCCCACCCATTCCGATAATTGGAATCTTCACTGCATTGGCCACCTGATATACCATGCGTACAGCGATTGGTTTGATGGCAGGGCCTGACAATCCACCGGTCTTATTCCCAAGCGCAAATGCTCTTTTGTGGATATCAATTTTCATACCCGTTAATGTATTAATCAGGGATAGGGCATCGCTTCCTGCTGCCTCTGCTGCTTTGGCCATCTCTGTAATATCCGTCACGTTTGGACTAAGCTTCATAATAATTGGCTTTTTCGAAATTTTCTTGATCTGTGAGGTAATATCATACAAACAATCTGCCTTTTGACCAAAGGCAATGGCGCCCTCTTTGACGTTTGGACAGGAAACGTTGATTTCTAGCATATCCACAGCTTCATCTGAAAGTCGTTCCACCACTTCTAAATATTCCTCGACCGTCTTACCACATACATTCACGATTACTTTGGTATCATATTGTTTCAAAAATTCCAAATCACGTTGAATAAACACTTCCATTCCAGGATTTTGCAACCCAATTGCATTGAGCATTCCACCATAGGTTTCTGCAACTCTAGGTGTTGGATTTCCAACCCAAGGAACATTTGCCACACCCTTTGTAATCACTGCTCCTAGTTGATTCAAATCAACAAATTCATCATATTCCATTCCCGATCCAAAGGTTCCCGATGCTGTCATAATCGGATTTTGAAACGTTACTCCTGCAATTGTCACTTTTGTATTCATTAGATTTCTACCTCCGTAGCTTCAAAAACTGGGCCTTCCGTACAAATTCTTGCGTTATGAACATGGGAGTGATGATCTACTTCTTTTGTTTTACAAACACAGCCTAAACAAGCACCCACACCACAAGCCATCCGTTCTTCCAAAGAAAGGTACGCCTTGATTTGATGTTTGGCCGCATACTCTTTAATGGCTACTAGCATTGGCATTGGTCCACAGGCAAAAATAATGTCAGCCTGCAAATGATTATTTGCAATTGCATCCATTACCGTTCCCTTTGTTCCATGTGCTCCGCTATCGGTTGCTGCGTAGAAGCTTCCATTTGCAGAGAGCTCACGGTCTAGAAATAACTCATCACGGTATCCTGCTACTACAATGGTTTCTCCCGTTAATTGTTTAGCGGTTTCTACCATGGGCGGAATCCCAATACCACCGCCGATTAACATGGCTCTTTTACCCGATGCTTCTTCCAATGGAAAACCATTTCCAAGAGGCCCCAAAATCCATAAATAATCCCCCGTATTATACGCTGCGAATTCTCTTGTTCCAGCACCAGCAATCCTATATACAATTCGTAGTTTTTGATTAATAGCATCCACTTCACAGACACTAATTGGTCTTGGTAATAATGTGGAATCGTTGTTTGGGTATACACAAATAAACTGTCCTGGCACTACCTCACTGGCCATATCCGTCTGAAACCAGATACTATAAATGTCTTTTGCCAGCATTGTTTGTTCTAAAATAAGTGCTTGTTCTTTCTTTTTCATCCATTACTCCATTCATTCTTATTAATTAAAAATGTTCTATAAATCACTATATACAATATTCCCATCGCAAATCGTAAGATTTATTTTACCATAAAAAGTCTCTCCTAGAAATGGTGAATTCCACGATTTTGACAAAAAGGAATCATAGGTTACCTTCTCATTTGGATCAAATAGAATCAAATCTGCCGGTTTTCCAATCTCCAATTCTCCTCCTTCTAAGCCATATGCTTTTGAAGGTGCGTAGCTCATACGCTCAAAAATTTTTGAAAGTGCCATCTTCCCTGATTGATAAAGCGCAGTCATGCAAATTGAAAATGCAGTTTCTAATCCAATAATTCCACTCGGTGCCTCTGCAAATGCACGCTCCTTCTCCTCCCTGCTATGGGGTGCGTGATCGGTTGCGATAAAATCGATAGTTCCATCTACAAGACCTTCCACAATTGCCTCTTGATCCTCCTTGGTACGAAGAGGGGGATTCATCTTTGCTAAGGTATTATGTTTTAAAACAGCTTCCTGTGTCAGATAAATGTGATGTGGCGTCGCTTCTGTATAAATATTGTTACAGTCCTTTTTAGCAGCACGAATTAATTCAACAGCTTCTTTTGTACTAATGTGTTGAAGATTGATTTTAGCACCTGTTTCCATTGCAAGTTCAAGGTCTCTTTTTACCATTGTGATTTCCGCTTCACGATTAGAACCCTCAAGCCCAAGCTTCGTGGCTACGTCTCCTGCATTAATTCCGTTTTGTTTTATATACGCAGGGTCTTCTTCATGAAAACTAAGGATTACATCTAACTCCTTGGCTTTTTCCATTGCGCGAACCACAAGATCTTTGGATAAGATTGGTACTCCATCATCGGTAAATCCAATGGCTCCTTGATCTTTTAAATACTCCATGTCAACCAACTCTTCGCCCTTCATCCCCTTAGTAATACAAGCACAGGTCAAAAGATGAATTGGCGTTTCTTTCCCCTTTTCAAGAATATAGGTAAGTGTCTCTTCATTATCTACGCAGGGTTTTGTATTGGCCATCAAAATAACACTTGTGTACCCACCCCTTGCAGCTGCCCTAGCACCCGTATGCAAATCTTCTTTGTAGGTAAATCCAGGATCCCTAAAATGAACATGCACATCTACAAGCCCTGGACCTGCAAACAATCCCTTGGCGTCAATCAGCTGACAAGTCCCGTTCGCCCCTTCTAATTCCTTCTTATACTTTTCTTCAACATTTTCATCTGAGGAAAGAATGTCAACAATTTTATGGTCCTCTATTACAAGATGCACTTGCTCAAACTCTTCTTTTTTGAATAAATTCACTTTTTTGGTGTTCTTAATAATAATCATAAAACTCCTTTCTTTGGTTAATACCACAACAATGTGTTGCTTTTTATAGGTGCGCTTTGTATAATAGTATCATTATATGTTTGAATATCCGAGGGGAATAGAAAGGATTTTCATATGATACGATTTCTTTTAGTTTTATGGTTTGTTCTGAGTTTTTTGTTTTGGAGCATTCCACTTTTGATTGTCGAATGGATAATTGGTAAATTCAATCCTGCTGTTAAGACAACAAGTTCCTTGGCAATTGTAAATTGGGCGTTTCGAGTATGTATCTGGTTATCAGGAACCAAAGTAACCATTCTAGGAAAAGAAAACATCCCAACGGACACAGC
Source organism: uncultured Lachnospiraceae bacterium (assembly GCA_964635395.1). GTDB lineage: Bacteria > Bacillota > Clostridia > Lachnospirales > Lachnospiraceae > CAZWNX01. Next base: position 5,373 of record CAZWNX010000038.1, on the reverse strand, counting down.
TGTTTTGTATGTTGGAAATCACAGAAGTTACTTCGATATTTTACTAACCTATGTGCAAGTAATCCGACCAACTGGCTATATTGCCAAACAAGAAATGCTTCGTTATCCACTTCTACGTGATTGGATGAAGAATCTTCACTGCTTGTTTTTGAACCGTAAAGATATCAAAGAGGGCATGAAGACGATTATTGCTGGAGTGGAAAAGTTGAAAAGTGGAATTTCAATTTGTATTTTCCCAGAGGGAACAAGGAATCAGACCCCGGATACTTTTCTTCCATTTCATGACGGAAGTTTCAAGATGGCTGAGCGTGCAAATTGTCCTGTGTTGCCTATGACAATCAATAATTCATCCGCAGTGTTTGAGGACCAGTTTCCAAAAATCAAACCAGCACATGTTATCATCGAATATGGTAAACCAATCTATATTCATGAGCTTGCGAAAGAAGACCAGAAACAGATTGGTAATTATGTCAAAAACATAATACGAGCTACTTATGAAAAGAATCGTGAATGTATTTAGTTCACGATTCTTTTTTTTCTGTCAAAAAGTCTACAATTTTAGTAAATTCCATTCCATGGGATGCCTTTACCAAAATCGCATCCTGTTCTTTTAAAAGCGCCTGCGATTGGGGAAAAAATGCTTCCACAGATTCAAAATAATAAGTCTGCTGTTGTAGATTGTTGCTTTGAGCATTTTCATACATCCATTTTGCTTTTGTTCCAATGAATATTCCTACCTCGATTGGAGACTTTGCTAAAACACTTCCAATCTCTCTATGATACGTTTCTTCTAATTCTCCAAGTTCAAACATATCACCTAGAATCGCAACTCTTCGCAGATTCGTATTCGATAACACCTCTAGACCTGCCTTCATTGAAACTGGATTGGCGTTGTAACAGTCATCTAAAACCATGTAGTGTTTTGTTTGAATCAAATTACTTCGTCCCTTTGTTGCTGTTACCGCCTCAATTCCCGCCTTTATTTCTTCTAATGTAAGGGACATGGAAAGTCCAACAGCACATGCAGCAAGTGCATTGTCCACCATATGAATTCCCGGAATTTTGATAGCTACTTCAAACTCACCCTTATCTGTATGAAATTTGCACTTCGTTCCTAGGAGCCCTAAGTCAATACAACTTAACACTCGAACCTGAGCATCTAATGATGTTCCATAATATAGGATTGTTTTCTGATGATCTATTTGGGCGGTCCTTAAATGTTCATCCTGATGATTGAGTATAATGGTTGCATTTGCCTTTGCATAATCTAACATCTCTAGTTTCGCACGTAATACACCCTTCCGATTTCCGAGTTGCTCAAGATGACAATCTCCAATATTCGTGAATACGCAAAGGTCCGGCCTTGCAATCATGCTAAGTCGTTTCATTTCACCAAAGTCACTAATCCCCATTTCGAGTACCGCAACATCATGCTCTTTTTCAATTTTCAAGACTGTTAATGGCAATCCCACCTCATTGTTAAAATTACCCTGTGTCTTAAGCACTTTGTACTTTTGCTCTAATACTTTGGCAATCATCTCTTTTGTACTTGTTTTACCAACACTCCCGCTGATTCCAACTACCTGAATTGAAAGTGTTTGCCGATAATAGGCAGCCAAATCCTTCAAAGCCTTGAAACTATTCTCCACAAGAATATAGGCTTTGTCTTGATGAATCTCAAGATACGGAGTTATCCTTTCCACCACCACACAAATTGCACCTTTTTCAAAGGCTTGTTCTAGGTAGTCATGCCCATCTACTCGCTCTCCTGGTGTAGCGATAAATAGAGTGTCTTTTGTTACCTCCCTTGAATCCAAGGTTACAAAGGTAACGTTCTGCTGTTCTTCTCCCAAATTCTTGGCTTGATGCAAATTCCCATTCATTGCCTGCGCAACAATCTCTAATTTCATCTTTTTCATGTATTCACTCGTTCACTCATTCTTTATTATTTGTTCATGATTATTTATTCATTGAAAGTCGTATAATTTCTTCACAAAGCTGCGTATAACCCATTCCTATAGCGGCTGCCTCTTGTGGTAACAAAGAGGTTGGTGTCATCCCTGGAAGTGTATTGGCTTCTAGGCAAAACAGGTTATTTTGTTCATCTAAAATAAAGTCCATCCTTGCGTACACATCGATTTTTAACGCTTTGACAACGTCCTGCGCAATCTCCTGCATCTGCTTTGAAATTTCACTTGGCAAATCTGCTGGACAGGTTTCTACTGCGCTTCCTGCCTGATACTTATTTTTATAATCATAAAATCCCTGAATTGGTGCAATTTCGATTACGGGAAGAGCAATCTGATTCATAACGCCCACAGAAAACTCTCGCCCCTTAATATATTGTTCCACTACTACTTCATCTTCATAGGAAAATGCGTTCTGGATTGCCTCAAGATACTCTTCCTGATTAGAAGCAATATACACGCCAACACTAGAACCCCCACAACAGGTTTTAACAACCAATGGGAAATGGCTCTCTTGGACATTTCCTACTTGCATCAAAGCCTCTGGCTCTTTTACAAAGTCCTTTTTTTGAAACACAAATCCCTTTGGTGTTGGAATATTATTTTGCACAAAAATCTGTTTTGATAATCCCTTATCCATAGAAATAGCTGCTCCAAAATATCCCGAACCAGTATACTTAATACCAAGTAAATCAAATGCCGCCTGAACTCTTCCATCTTCGCCATTAGAGCCATGTAACCCCATAAAGACAATATCTGCCAGTTTACAAAGTTCTACTACATTTGGACCAAAGAATCCTTTATCAGGGTCCTCTCGTAGCTTCTTAATATCTTCCAAGTTTGGCGCCATATGTGAAATCATACCGATTTCTTTGGACCAGTCCGTATCACTGTCAAAAATCCCATCCAAAGAAATATCCTTTTTTCCTAAGTAGACATCTACCAAAACTACTTGGTGTCCATTTTCTTTTAGTGCCTTATAAACCATTTTTCCAGTGATTAACGATACGTCACGCTCGGTACTGGTTCCACCTGCTAATACTACAATTTTCATCGCTTTCCAACCTTTTCTTTTTCTATTTATTTAAACCCATAGCAATAAACCTAAACTGCTCATCATGATATGGGTCATTATCCTCTAAAAGTAATTTTCCCATCACATTTTCTCCGTTTAGATGGTGCAGATAATACTGAATCATTCTGCAATAAGAATCATTGTGTGCAATCCGCTCAATATAGGAAAATTTCATAGCTTCAAGTAACATCTGATTGGTATAATTTTGGTCCCAATTCACTTCTTCAAGAGAGTTCTCCGTCTTACTATAAAAATCGTCCCACTCTTTTAGAACCAAATCTGCTTCGTCAAAATAGTACTGCAAAATTTCATTGCATAGCTTATCATCCGTTTTGAAATTGGTTGATAAATATGCCATATCCCCATAAAAAACGACTTCTTCATGAGCAAGTTTCGTTCGATTGAGCTTCATCATTAATTTCTTCATTTCATTCTGTTGAGTTTTGTTTCCACTGCATTTGTAAAGATATGCATTTGCAAGATATAAGTACTCATCCGATGGTTTAAGTTTTATCAGGTCATTCTTTGCTTTAACGGCTTGTTCTAAACATGTATTAGAATAGGCCGTATCTGTAACAAGAAATAACTGATGTGCAAGTGAAAAAGCTGCACAACGATATGCCATTGCCTCTTCTCCTTGATCCTTTGAATCCCTCAGTTGTTCGATCAGTTCTTTGATCTGATCATTATCAAATTGCTCTATATCCTCAGATCCATCAAACTCTTTTGTTAACATTTTTAGTGTCACTACTTTTGCCAGTATCCCATCCTCATCAAAAGCATCTTCTTCCTTTATTGAGCTAATTTGTTTTTGGAGTGAATCTTCTTGCACTGTAAAAGTATAGGAACAACCAAT
>CAZWNX010000038.1:0-1375 GCA_964635395.1 uncultured Lachnospiraceae bacterium | reverse complement strand
ATGGCAAAAAGTGCACCAACGATAAGAGAACAGTTTCGCTTTATACGATCATTACTATGTTTTGCTTTCAAACGCAATCCCTCCATAAGGATTATGTGTCCTAAGTCATTATACTCTACCACTTTCTATCGGTAAAGAAGCTAGGGTCGTTTTTTTTTATAGAATTATGTGATACAATAAATCTAGAAACAATCTTTACCAAAGATCTTTTGAAAGAGGTGCATCATTATTGAAAACACGTTTGCTAAAACAACTATTACTACATAAGGTTTTCTTACTCTTTGCTATTCTTGTTTTATTTGGGATTATCATTCCTAAGTCAACTGTTTATGCTGCAAATTTACCAGCTTACAAAATCACTTACAAACTAAATGGTGGTAAGCATGTTGTATATCCCATTACATACTATAAATCAAATTCATCGTATCGGTTGACCACTCCAAGCAAAACTGGTTTTACATTTTTAGGATATTGTGAGGATAGTGGTTTACTATCACCTCCGATTCGAACGATTCCCAAATACAGTAAAGGGTCTAAGATCCTATATGCAAAGTGGTCTGCGAATCTATACCCCATTACCTATGAACTTAATGGTGGCGAGTTTGATGATAATCTTGAGATACCAAGCACCTATATGGTGACCACCAAAACATTTGTTCCGCCCGCTCCGCAAAGAGAAGGCTATGATTTTTTATACTGGTGCTCAAACTCATTATTAACTAGGCGCATTTACTCCATTGTGCAGGGTAGTACAAAAGCAAAAATACTCTACGCAAAATGGAGAGCAAAAACCGTTCCAATCAACTATGCATTAAATGGTGGGACAAATTCCCCCTATAACCCAGTTTTGTACCGGTATGGATCTAGCAACATTCTACTCGACAGCCCTTCTAGAAGTGGATATGTATTTGACGGCTGGTATCAAAATTCAACTTTCACAACCTCTGTTAGCGAACTTTCAACCACTCAGCTAGAACCAGTCACGCTCTACGCAAAGTGGAAGAATCAAACTCCAGAGACAAACCTTTTTTTGGCAATCAATGCTTACCGCGAGACAAACTCGCTGCCAGCACTTGAATGGGATGAAACTCTATTTGATTACGCATATACAAGATGCACCCAGATTACTACTGATTTCTCCCACAATGATTTAAATACCTCCTATGCGGAGAATTATGCTCGCCTTAGTAAGCGTAATGCGCCAGAAGAAACAGTCTTTGGGGCTTGGATTAATTCTGAAAGTCATAACAATAACCTTTTAGGCGAATATTCCAAATCTGCTATCGCATCCTACGAAAAAAACGGAGTGCTATACTTTGTTCAACTCTTTTCAAACGATTAGTTTTATGCAAATGATAGGCACCACACTTCTGTG
>CAZWNX010000037.1:14704-19096 GCA_964635395.1 uncultured Lachnospiraceae bacterium | reverse complement strand
ACAAATTATTTCTTAGTTATCGATTAATTTATTTCCATCATTCCAGCTATATAATTTACGAAGTTCTGCTCCAACTTTTTCTGAAGGGTGATCAGCGCCTCTTCTTCTCATTGCTAAGAAGTTTGGACAATTTACTGCGTTTTCTGATAACCAGTTACGAGCAAATACACCTTCTTGGATGTCTTTTAATACTTGTCTCATTGCATTCTTTGTATCTTCTGTGATGATTTTAGGTCCAGTGATGTAATCACCATACTCAGCAGTGTTTGATACGGAATATCTCATTCCAGCAAATCCTGATTCAAAGATTAAGTCTACGATTAATTTCATTTCATGGATACATTCAAAGTATGCACTTTCTGGTTCATATCCAGCTTCTACTAATACTTCAAATCCACATTGCATTAATGCTGATACTCCACCACATAATACTGCTTGTTCTCCAAAAAGGTCTGTTTCTGTTTCTTCACGGAATGTAGTTTGTAATACTCCCGCTCTAGCTCCACCGATTGCTAATGCATAAGCTAATGCTTTATCATGCGCTTTACCAGTAGCATCTTGATGTACTGCAACTAAACAAGGAACACCTTTTCCTTCTTGGTATTGTCCACGTACTGTATGTCCAGGTCCTTTTGGTGCGATCATTGTAACGTCAACGTTTTTAGGTGCAACGATTTGATTAAAGTGAATAGCGAAACCATGAGCAAACATAATCATGTTTCCTTCTTCTAAGTTTGGCTCAATACTATCTTTATACATTTTAGCTTGTTTCTCATCATTGATTAAGATCATGATAATATCTGCTTTTTTAGCAGCTTCTGCTGCTGTATACACTTCGAATCCCTGTGCTACTGCTTTATCCCATGATTTTGATCCTTCATAAAGTCCGATGATTACATTGCATCCTGATTCTTTTGCATTTAATGCGTGTGCATGCCCTTGGCTACCATAACCAATAACTGCGATTGTTTTACCTTCTAATAATGATAAATTACAATCTTCCTGGTAAAAAATTTTTGCCATGTTTCTTTCCTCCTATTAAATACCTCATTTTATATTGTGAAAGTTAGTTTACTAACTAATCCTCCGAAACATTAATCTAGATATGTTACATTGTCCGTTCCTCTTGAAAGACCAGCAATACCGGTTCTTGCAAGCTCTAGAATCTCATATCCATCTAATAAACTTACAAATGCTTCTAACTTAGCTTGATCACCCGTCAATTCAATGATTAAGCTTTCCACTGCAACATCAATAACTTTTGCTCTAAATATATCAGCAACAGCACAAATATTCTGCCTTTGGATTGGATCTGCCTTCACCTTAATCATCATTAATTCGCGATAAACACTAGAACCTGGAAGCAACTCTTTGATATCTCTCACATCTTCAAGTTTTGCAACCTGCTTCTCAATCTGATCTAAGATATCTTCATCTCCACATGCAACAATCGTGATTCTTGAATATCTGACATCTGCTGTAATACCCGCTGTAAGACTCTCAATATTATAGCCTCTTCGACTAAATAAACCTGATATTCTGCTCAGTACGCCAGCTGTATTATCGACTAATAATTGAAATACTTTTCTTTGCATAAAAACCTTCTTTCTGCCAAATAATTGACATCCATAAGAACCATTTTAAAATGTCCCACTTACTTTGTCAATCTATGAACGCCTTTCATACTTTGTATAACTTTTTGTTATAGCAAAACATGTTTCATTTACTCTTCGTTATACTTATTCACTTATTCGTTATCACCACATTTTTGCAATGCCAAGGTTCCCGTTCTTGCTACTTCTACAATATTCACATTAGAGAACATGTTAATCAGCAACGCGATTTTATCTGGAACATCACATATTTGTATTGTCATCTGAGTCTTTGACATATCCACAATACTTGCATTCATAATTTCACAAATTTCCATGATTTCTCTGCGGTTATTCTTTGTATATTTTACTTTAATCAGCATTAACTCCCTAGATACACTACGAATCTCATCGAACGTCTTAACTTTGATAATATCAATTTTCTTATTTAATTGTTTTTCGATCTGCTCTAGTGTTCTTTGGTTGCCACTGCTTACAATCGTCATACAGGAGATGTCTGGATCTTCCGTTTCTCCGACTGCCAAGGAATCTATATTAAAACATCTTCTAGAAAACATTCCAGCAACTTTACACAAAACTCCTGAGCGATTTTCTACTAATACGGAATATATTTTCTTCATCATTCACTCTCTTTCTTTGCTAGTATAAGCAAAAAAACAATATTAACGTACCAAATCCATTGGATCTACCAAGCATTCCATTAATACGGATTGATCGGACTTTAAAAATGCATCCATCTTTTCCTCTGCTGACTCCATCGTCTCCATTTTGATATATGTCATGCCATAGGCCTTTGCAATATATTCTAAGTCTGGAGAACCATCTAAATTTACTACGCTGTAACGATCATGGTACGTATAATGTTGATATTCGCGAACCATTCCAAGCACCTTGTTGCATAGTACGATTAATTTTGTCTGAATATGATGTTGTCGCATGGTTGCTAATTCCATCATTGACATCTGAAACGAACCATCTCCACACATAGTAATGACTTGCTTGTCTTTACATCCATATTTGGCTCCCATTGCGGCTGGAATAGAATAACCCATGGTTCCCATTCCGCCCGATGTTAAGAACTTACCTTCTTTTACAATATGATAGGCACATGCCCACATTTGGTTTTGGCCTACATCTACAACAAAGATTGCATCATCATCCATTTTCTCTGACAATCTAGAGATCAAAACAGCGGGATCTACAAACGCTGGATTGGGATTTCTTTTTGGCTCCATATTATGTTTATAAAGATTCAATGTTTCAATCCATGCCTGATAATTCTCATCAACACTGTACTCCAAAAGTTCATCGAAAATATGTTTCGCATCACCAACAAGTGGGATGTGCGCTCCAACATTTTTTCCGATTTCTGCTGAATCAACATCAATGTGAACCAATACCTTATTATGAATGATAAGCCCTGGCTGACTAATTGCACGATCTGCGACTCTTGCACCAACCATAATAATTAAATCCGATTCATTCATCGCACGATTTGCGTAGGGTTTACCATTATTTCCGACCATACCAAAATACAGTGGGTTTTTGGTTGGCATTACACCAATTCCCATCATTGTAGATACCACCGGAATTTGATTTTTGTCAACAAACTCACGAATCACGGATTGTGCATCTGATAATAGAACGCCACCACCTACACAAATAATTGGTTTCTTTGCTTTTTCAAGTTCCTTAATGACTTTCTTGATTTGAACAGAATGCCCTTTAACAGTTGGCTTATACGTCCTTAAATTCACTTCCTGAGGATACTCAAACTTTGAAATTTCTTTATTTTGAACATCAATTGGAATATCAATTAATACAGGGCCTTTTCTTCCAGTATTGGCAATATAAAAGGCTTCTTTGATAACTCTTGGCAACTGCATAACATCTTTTACCAAATAGCTGTATTTTACAAACGATTCTACAGCACCGGTAATATCCGCTTCTTGGAATACATCGCTGCCAAGTAATTCACTATTTACCTGACCGGTAATGCATATTAGGGGAATACTGTCCGCAAAAGCTGTGGCAATTCCAGTAATCACATTGGTGGCTCCTGGTCCTGAAGTCACTGCACACACTGCAACTTTTCCAGTCGCACGGTAGTATCCACTTGCTGCATGCGCTGCATTTTGTTCTGTTCGAACTAAGATACTTTCTATTTTGGAATCTAATATACTATTATAAAATGGAGCAATTGCAACACCCGGATAACCAAATACCGACTTTACTCCCTCTTCTTCTAAACATCTAACGATAGCGTCTGCTCCTATCATCGTTTTCACCAAACCTTTCTTAACCTGCACTACTACTCACTTTTAAGCAATTTTTTGGCAAGTTTTACAGCATCTGCTGCATCTTTTGAATATCCGTCAGCACCGATTTCATCAGCATATTCCTGTGTAATGACAGCGCCTCCAATGATGATTTTACAATCAAGTGATTTTTCTTTTGCCGCAACGATTACTTGTCGCATTTCCTGCATTGTTGTAGTCATAAGTGCAGATAGCGCAATAATTTTTGCATTTTCTTTGATTGCCGCTTCTATAATTGCTTCTCTTTCAACATCTTTTCCTAAATCAATGACTCGGAATCCATGGTTCTTAAGCATCAATGCGACGAGATTTTTTCCAATATCATGAATATCACCTTTTACTGTTGCAATCACAATTGTCTCTTGCTCTTGATCTGCATGATTTTGCATCAACATTGGTTCTAAATACTCAATCGAAAGTTTCATAGCTTCCGCACTTTTGATTAATTGTGGTAAAAAATA
>CAZWNX010000037.1:11589-14604 GCA_964635395.1 uncultured Lachnospiraceae bacterium | reverse complement strand
ACTCAATCGAAAGTTTCATAGCTTCCGCACTTTTGATTAATTGTGGTAAAAAATATGTACCCTTATCAAACAAATCTCCTACTTTGTTAATTGCAGGCAATAGAATCTGATCTAACACTTGTTTTGCTTCAAGGCCTAACGAAAGCACTTCTTTTGTAAGAGCAACAATTACAGTTTGCTGACCTTTTAGTACCGCTTCCCTCAGTTTTTCTTTTGGATCAAGTTCCACCTTAGTCTGTGAAACAACAATTGGATCTGCTTTCTCTTTGGCAGCATTCATCCGCTCAATATATCGTAAATCAGCAGATTCTTTGTTTAATAATAAATCGGATGCAAATGCACAATTCATTAACAAATCCTGACTTGGATTGGCAATCGCACAAGTTAAACCTGCTCCAATGGCCAGAGTTAAAAATGTAGTGTTAACATATCCCCGCTCTGGTAACCCAAATGAAATATTGGATAAACCACAGACGGTTGCAAGTTGATTTTCTTTGCAGTAGCGAATGGTTTCTAAAGTCTCAAGGGCTGCCGTTTTGTTGGCTCCAACCGTTGTTACCAGACCATCCACCATAATGTTTTCTCGTTTGATACCATAAGATAATGCTTTTGTAACAATCTTATCAATAATCTCAATTTTCTCTTCTAACGATTTTGGCAATCCCTCATCAGATAGTGGAAGTAAAACAAACATTGCTCCATAGTGACTCGCCAGTTTGAGAAGTGGTTCGCATTTAGATTCCTCCAAGGAAATCGAGTTTATCAATGCTTTTCCGGGATATGCACGTAATGCTACTTCCATTACTTCTATATAACTTGAATCAATGCAGATTGGCAATGAAGTTACATTGGACACTTCTTCTAAGGCTCTAAGCATAGTAGCCTTCTCATCCACTCCACTCATACCCATATTGACATCTAATACACTAGCACCCGCTTCTTCTTGCTGTGTGGCAAACTCTGCAATAATATCATAATCTTTGGCACGAATTGCTTCTTGAAATTTCTTTTTACCCGTCGGATTAATTCTCTCTCCAATTACAAAAAATCCCGAATCCAACGTGAAATCAAAGGTCTGTCTTTCAGACGCTAAAAATCGTTTGTTTGTTAGTTCTTTACTTCGAATTTCAAGAATCTCAGATGCACTAAGTGATTTGGTTTGTTTAACCAAATGATAAATATGCTCTGGCGTCGTTCCACAACATCCGCCCAAAACAGTGGCACCACTCTTATATAATTCTACCATCTGAACCCCAAATTCTTCAGGTCCTAGGTTATACTGTGTCATTCCATCTTCATCTAAATAGGGTAGTCCAGCATTTGGCTTTGCAATAATTGGAAGCGTTGTCCCCTTGGCCATTTCACGAATCACTTCCTTCATTTGATCAGGACCTGTAGAACAATTGGTTCCAATCGCAACGGCTCCAAGAGATGTTAATACGACTGCCGCCGTGAGTGGGTCTGTTCCATAAAGGGTACGAAAATCAGACTCAAATGTCATCGTTACAATGACTGGTAAATCGGATACTTCTTTGGCTGCAAGTAATGCCGCTCTCGTCTCCTGTAAACTCATCATGGTTTCAACAACAAGTAAATCAACACCTGCAACTTCTAGTGCTTTAATCTGCTCTTTATAGACTTCAACAAGTTCTTCAAATTGAAGTTTTCCCATTGGTGCTAACTGCTCACCCGTCATTGTTAAATTCCCTGCAACATAAGCCTGACCATTTGCAGCCTCTTTGCTATAGGAAACCAATTTTTGATTCATTGATATTAATTGGTCTTGCAGACCATACTCGCTTAATTTGATGCGATTCGCTGTAAATGTAGGCGCATATAGAATATTGGTTCCAGCTTCCACATACTTTCTCTGAAGTCCCACAAAAATATCTTTATGTTCTAAAATCCAAGCTTCTGGGCATACACCTGAAGGCATACCGGCTTTCATTAAATTCGAACCCGTTGCACCATCTAAATAGATTATTTGATTTCTAGCCAATTCTATAAATTCTTGTTTTGTCATAAGCATCCTCATTCCCATACATATTTGTTGATTGATACATGTAATTTTGTTGTATTAGAAAAGTTTACTCACTATAATAGCACATTTTGATGAATGTGAAAAGTCATATACAATACTTAGTTGAAAAAAGGTGGTGTCGAATTTGGCAAAACCCTTTGGCGAAACCCTTTGTTTGCATTAGGCCAAGGACTCATTGGTTGGAATCATAGCAATTTGCAAGTTCACCCTCTATACTGACAAAAAATTTCAGTTTTGCTCGCTATTTTCTCTCAAATCACCCTTTTTGTCAGTATAGAAGTTATAGTTCATTCCCAACGACAATATTTTAAATATTTTGTCGGTATAGCATTATGTTGTTTCGTATAGTGACAACACCTCAAATTATTGGCATATTCAGCTTGATTTTTTTCACTTTTTGTCAGTATAACATACCTTCTATACGCATACTGACAATCATAGCCAAAATTTTCCCATAAATAAAAAAATCCAAGGTACTTAGCCTCAGATTTTTCCAATTGATTAATAACTTCTCTACCCACTATCATATTTACAAATCCAAGTTCCATGAAGATTTTCAAGTGTTAATTCTAGTTCCCCTTTCACCACATGAACAAGTTATTACAGAAATGTGGACTACCAATGCAAGCTATTGCTTAATATAGGTGGTATCTAGTTCATTTGGATCCCAATTGTCAAATGTCAAGCGTTTATTGGTTAACAACACTTTATACTGCCTAATTTGACCATCCTCTTCGGAACAAGTTGTAAAGTTATCTCCGTCAATCTGATAGGTGAAATTCACATTATATTCCGAAACGTCTTCGCCAATTTCTACTACTAGATTCGACATCATTGTTAGGTCTTTATTAATTACATATGTACTAATAATTTTATCACCATTATCATAATTATTCTTTTCGACCCAAGTTCCCTCAAGATTCTCTGGTGTCAGTTCTAATTCTTTCTCTTTTCCACATGCTACAAATGACATC
>CAZWNX010000037.1:0-11489 GCA_964635395.1 uncultured Lachnospiraceae bacterium | reverse complement strand
ATTCTCTGGTGTCAGTTCTAATTCTTTCTCTTTTCCACATGCTACAAATGACATCATACAAATAAATGCTAATAATATTACAATTCCTTTTTTGAAATAATTTCCCTTTTTCATAAATTCCCTCTTCCTCACAATATTAAATAATATGCCCTTTGGGGTTATCGCTCAAAGGGCATATCATTTATTTTATACAATTTAAAACTACTACTGATTACAAGTTCTAGTCGTTTTCTTAGAATTTGCCAGCTGTTGCTGCTTCTTCGATGGAAACTGCTACAGATACAGTCATACCAACCATTGGGTTGTTACCTGCTCCGATTAGTCCCATCATTTCAACATGTGCTGGAACAGATGAAGATCCTGCGAACTGAGCATCTGAATGCATACGTCCCATTGTATCTGTCATACCGTAAGAAGCTGGACCAGCAGCCATATTGTCTGGGTGAAGAGTACGTCCTGTACCACCACCTGAAGCTACTGAGAAATATTTCTTTCCTTGCTCAATACATTCTTTTTTGTATGTACCAGCAACTGGATGTTGGAATCTAGTTGGGTTCGTTGAGTTACCAGTAATGGATACGTCTACTTTTTCTTTGTGCATGATTGCAACACCTTCTGTTACATCATTTGCTCCATAGCAATTTACTTTTGCTCTTAAACCTTCTGAGAATGCAGTTCTATAAACTTCTTTCACTTCTCCAGTATAATAATCCATCTCTGTTTCAACAAATGTAAATCCATTGATTCTTGAGATAACTTGAGCTGCATCTTTTCCTAATCCGTTTAAGATAACACGAAGTGGTTTTTTACGAACTTTATTTGCTTTTTCTGCAATTCCGATTGCACCTTCTGCAGCTGCAAATGATTCATGTCCAGCTAAGAATGCGAAACATTCTGTTTCTTCTTCTAAAAGCATCTTTCCTAAATTTCCGTGTCCAATACCAACTTTACGTTGATCTGCAACAGAACCTGGAATACAGAATGCTTGAAGTCCTTCACCAATTGCTGCAGCAGCATCTGCTGCTCTTCTACAATCTTTTTTGATTGCAATAGCAGCTCCTACAATATAAGCCCATTTTGCATTTTCAAATGCGATTGGTTGAATACCTTCTACTTGTTTATATACATCAAGACCAGCATCTTTTGTGATTTTTTCAGCTTCTTCAATTGAGGCAATCCCGTATTTATTCAATGCTTCGTTGATTTGTTTGATTCTTCTTTCGTATGATTCAAATAACGCCATTTGATCAAATCCTCCTTATCAATTTTCGCCAACGCGTATATTATTCATGTCTTGGGTCAATAATTTTAACTGCATCAGCTACACGGCCATATTGTCCTTTAGCTTTTTCCCATGCAGTATTTGCGTCATCACCCTTTTTAATGAAGTCTGTCATTTTACCAAGACTTACAAACTGATAACCAATAATCTGATCTTTGTCATCTAACGCAATACCAGTTACATAACCTTCAGCCATTTCAAGGTAACGAGGTCCTTTTGCTAATGTACCGTACATTGTACCAACTTGTGATCTCAAACCTTTTCCTAAATCTTCAAGACCTGCTCCAATTGGTAGTCCGTCTTCTGAAAACGCACTTTGTGTACGTCCGTAAACGATTTGTAAGAATAATTCTCTCATTGCTGTGTTAATTGCATCACATACAAGGTCTGTATTTAATGCTTCTAAAACAGTTCTTCCTGGAAGAATTTCTGAAGCCATAGCAGCTGAATGTGTCATTCCTGAACATCCAATTGTTTCGATTAATGCTTCTTGAATAATACCTTCTTTAACGTTTAATGTAAGCTTACATGCTCCTTGTTGAGGTGCGCACCAGCCAACACCATGTGTAAGTCCGGAAATATCTGCTACCTGTTTTGCCTGTACCCATTTTCCTTCTTCTGGAATTGGAGCACATCCGTGATTCACGCCCTGTGCTACCGGACACATTTCTTCCACTTCTTTTGAATAAATCATGTGAAATCTCCTTTCAATTCGGTTCATTATCTTTACTTCCAAAACATTTTCATGTCTGTTTTGTCTAGTCACCGTTCCTATTTTCGCATATTTATCATAAAAAATCTAGTTCTTTTTCCTAACTATTATCACAAATTTAATTTCTATATCCGCTTATATTTTGTTCATAACGGCATTTTTTGATTTGTAGATTGTATTTTCGCGAATGTGCCCTCGCACTGAGTTCAATGGATAGATACTGACATTCCTTCCAATAATCGTTCCTGGATTCAATACACAGTTGCATCCTATTTGTGAATAATCCCCTATAATAGCACCCAATTTACGCATATCTGTCTTTAATTCGCCTAGTGGAAATTTTATAACTACATTTGTTTTGTCATTCTTAATATTAGACGTAATCGAACCTGCACCAAGATGTGCTTTAAACCCTAAAATACTATCACCCACATAATTATAGTGTGGAACTTCCACTTGATTAAACAAAATAGAATTTTTAAGCTCTGTTGAGTTGCCCACAACTGCTCCTTTACCTACAATTACACTTCCCCTGATAAACGCACAATGCCTAATATCTGCATCTTCATCAATAATACAAGGACCTTTTATATACGCAGATGGCGCAACGGTTGCTGATTTAGCAATATATACATCATCCCCCTTATCCTCAAATAATTCACTTGGAAGCATTGGCCCTAGATGTTTGATATAAATATCCAAATTTGGTAGCACTTCCCACGGATGCTCAACCTGGTCAAATATATGTTTGGCAATAGTCTCATCTGTATTGACCAACTTATCATTTCTAAAAATAATCATTTCTCCTCCATTCCGGCTTTTGAATCGCTCTATCACTTATTTTTGATATAAATTTACTACTTGTTTCAAAGACTGATCCAAATGCATCTGTTTCCCCATATCTCTAACATAACTTGTTCTTCTTACAATAAAATCATTTAGTTTAACCATATATTCCGCTTCCGTAATGGAACCTTCCGATACCATTGTCAATCCCTTTTCCCAGCTTGCAGTAAGGGATGGATCCAAAAGTGGTTTTATGGAGTTTCTCACAACTTCATAGATCATCTCCCCTAAAAAAGCAGGCGTAATGATTTGATTCTTTTTATTCAGTGATAGATATTGATTTTGAACTAATTTGTTCAAAATCTCTGCTCTAGTTGCGGAAGTTCCAATTCCACTTCCTTTCATCTGAGCCCTTAGTTCTTCATCCTCAATGAATTGTCCTGCATTTTCCATTGCAAGGATAAGCGTTCCCGAATTATATCGCTTAGGAGGTGTTGTTTCTCCTTCTTTTACAACAATACTTTCATAGGGTAATGACACACCTTTTTTAAGCTTTGATAAACTCTCCAAAAAAGCCATATCACATTTTAAATCTTGGTTTGGTGCTTCATCTTCCTCCGCTTTTTTTTCAAAAAAACTGTATTTCATTGCCTTTAAGTATCCTTCTTCGGATAGCACTTTGAAATTCGAGAAAAACTTTTCATTCATTAGACTCGTGGTTAAATTAACTTTATGATAAATGGCTGGTGGAAGAAAAATGGCCAAAAATCGCCTTGTGATTATTTCATATACATTTTGGGATAATGCTGGCAATTGTTTTACTTGATTGGTTCCTTGCCCCGTTGGAATGATTGCATAATGGTCCGTAATTTGCTTGTCATTCACATATCTTGATTTCTCTAGCTTTTGATAAGATTTCAAATGACTAATTTCACTTAGTACCTCTTTATACTCAGATAGTGCTTGAAGGCCTGACAAATTCTTTCCAATTTCTTTTGCAACTGCTGTGGATAAAACTCTTGCATCCGTTCTTGGATATGTTACCATTTTTTTCTCGTAAAGTTCCTGTACAATTTTCAAAGTGTCCGATGGACTAATTTTAAAATACTTTGCACAGTCATTTTGTAATTCTGCCAAATTGTAAAGTAGAGGAGCATTCTTATTTTCTTTCTTTTTCTCAACCTGCTCAACTTTCATATCTTCATTCAATGCTAACAAATCCTGTATGAATGCCTGCGCATCTTCTTTTTGTTTGAATCCATTCTCCTTATAAAGAAGTGGTGAATTCTCATATTTTGATCCTTCTACTGCTCGAAATTCCCCTTCAAATGATTGTTCTGCCAATGATATATTGCTAATCACCCTGAAAAATGGTGTTTTCACAAACTCTCTAATTTCGCGTTCCCTGTTCACAACCATTCCAAGTACACAAGTCATTACACGCCCAACTGAGATAACAACATTCTTATTTCCATTTTTTACATAATTCGTAAGCTGTGTTCCAAACTTAAGTGTTAATAGTCTAGAGAAATTAATTCCCATTAAATAATCTTCTTTTGCTCTTAAATATGCAGAAGCACAGAGATTATCATATTCCGACAAGTCCTTTGCTTCTTTAATTCCTCGAATAATTTCGTCCTGTGTTTGGGAGTCAATCCAAACTCTTTTACGTACTTTACCTTTTACACCTGCGAGTTGTTCTACCAAACGATAGATATATTCTCCCTCTCGTCCCGAGTCAGTGCACACATAGATCGTTTCTACATCCTCTCGATTTAGAAGCTTTGATACAATCTGAAACTGCTTTTTAACTCCATCAATCACATGGTATTTGAACTCACTTGGAATAAAGGGCAGTGTTTCCATGGCCCATCTCTTATATTTTGGATCGTATGCGTCTGGATAACTCATCGTAACCAAATGTCCCACGCACCATGTAACAATTGCTTCTTCTGATTCTAAGTAGCCATCTTGCTTTTTTGTTTTTAATTGCAGGGCACTAGCAAACTCTCTTGCAACACTAGGCTTTTCTGCTATATATAATTGTTTTGCCATACTTCCTCACTTCACTCAAATTCATTCAAACTCATTCATGGAAACTAATACAATATTTTTTTTCATTCTCGCTTCCAATGTAATCTTCTCATCAAATGATGCTACTGAGCATAAATAAATTCTCATTGGTTCAATTTTGGCTTGCTTAACACAATATAGAAACCACTCGTAATCTTCATAACTCATCATCTGTTTTTCATAACTACAATACCCAACAAGGTATTGATCGTCATCATTCTTTGAAATAATATCAATATTTCCTACTTTTCCTACCCATGTCCCAATTTTCCCAAATCCATTTATACCGAGATCACTTTTGATCTTGTTTTCTAAATATTCTTTACAAATTTGAATAAATACAGGTTCCACAAATTTGCGAAAGGTTGGTTGAATCATCCATTCATAATACTCTTTCGAATTGTATTGTTCTAAAAGATAATGATTTGAAAACAAATACTTATAATAGAACAACAAGAATCGATTTCTGATTTGATAAATTCCCTTTTGGGTTTGTTCCACCCCAGGTGTATCATAAGAATAGACTTTTTCAACTACTTCAAGTTCCATTAGATTTTTGAGGTATACACTTATCTTTGCTCTAGAGTACCCCGTATATTGATAAAGATCATTGAGTTTATAATATCCAGTTGCAAGTGCATACAGGATTGTGTTGTAAACTCCATGTTCCCTTAAATTCAAACGAATATAACGCTCTCCTTCTAAAAAGAGCATTCCATCTTTTTTTAAAATTTTCTTACAAATATTAGCACTTGCCGTTAACATTGGGTCCATTTGATTCCAATAATAAATATTTCCACCTAAAACAGCATATAACTCTAACACTTTTTCAATCCGAAATTCCGGAAATAATCTTCTAATTTCTAAAAAACTGAATTCTTTTAATTTTAAAAATCCGGAAATATATGCAGCATTTTGACCCATTTTATCAACCAATGAGTTTTCAACAAATTCAACTAAAGAACTGCATAACAAAACCATCCAATCCTGCTTTATTTGTAAAAGTGCTTCAAACCAATCTTCACTACTTTTTACAAGGTTTTGAAATTCTTCAATGACTAGAATCCCTTTTCCCTTAAATGATTGACAGGTTCTTTCTACTAACTCAGAATAAGACGATGGTTCCTCTTCTTTATATACAGAGGTACTATTTAATTGTTGGTTCCAAAAAAAACGCTGTTGTCTATCAGACACCTCTTTGGCATCAAAGACAAATACTTCTTTATCCTTTGTGAATTCTTTAATCAGAGTTGTTTTACCACTTCCCTCTTTTCCATAAAGAATAATTATTTTGTTCTCCCTCTCTTGAAAAAACTGATTCAGGTAAGACAGTTCTTTCACTCTACCAATAATCATTTTATTCCCTCATTTACCGTTTGCTTTTCAGAAGTTCTTCAAAATCTGATGCTGGCATCGGTCTCCCCAAATAAAACCCTTGAATATTATCACAATTAATTTCCCTTAAATAGTCGTACTGTTCCTTGGTTTCAACACCTTCTGCAACCGTTTCATAACCAAGTTTACGAACCATGCTAACAATGGATTCCGTAATTACTTTTGTACTTTTATCCTGTATAACCGTATCAATAAATGACTTGTCAATCTTCAACGTATCGATTGGAAGCCCTTTTAAATAGGACAGTGAAGAATACCCCGTACCAAAATCATCAAGGGACAATTTGACACCACAATTTTTTAGTATATGAAGCTTGTTAACAACTGTATTAAAATCTTCAATCAAAACACTTTCCGTTATTTCAAGCTCAATATCACTCGGACTCACATCATAATCTTCAATGATTTTCAAAAGTTGACCCACAAAATCAGCTTTTCGATATTGAATTGCGGATATGTTTAAAGATAGAATCAAAGGATGTTCATAATTCTTTTTCCATTTTGCAAACTTGGATATTCCTTCTTCAAGCACCCAATTCCCAATCGGAATAATCATTCCACAGCGCTCTGCTATTGGTATAAATATAGATGGGCTAACCATTGTGCCATCCTCATCCTTTAAACGAATAAGTGCTTCAACACCGCGCAAAGATTTTGAATCCGAATCAAATTGAGGTTGAAAATAAAGTTCAAATTTATTGCCTGCAATTGCGTCTTTCAATTTTTTTTCAATATTGACCGTATCAATAAAGTCTTTCATAATTGGTGGTTCATAGTAGGATATTCCATTTTTACCAAGTGATTTGGCTTTAAACATAACAATTTCAGAAGCATTTAACAATTCCAAAGAATTTTTTCCCGCTTCTGGATATTCAGCAACCCCAACACTTGCAGAAATATTGATTTCCTGTCTTCCAGACAAAATAAACGATTCAGACAATCTTCTCTGAATAGATTCATAAATAACTTCTACATTACAATTATAAGACGGATCATAAATTGCAAAATAGAATTGATCATTATTAATCCTTGCAATAATCATATTATCATTCTTTAACTCTTTGAAAAAATTGGAAATTAACAGAATCAGTTCATCTCCATAAACCATACCTAGCCCGTCATTGACACGATTGAAATTGTCAATATCTAAACACATTACCGAAATAAGTGCCTGTTCATCACTTGCCTTACGAACCCATTCACTCAGTGTTTGAACAAAATAATTTCGGTTATATAAACCAGTTAACGAATCGTAGTAAGCCATGATGGTTAATTCTTCGTTCTGAAGTTTATACTTCGAAATATCTCTAATTCGAATCATCTTATCAATTGGTTTTCCAGCATGATCGTATTTTACATTCACTTCAAAATCCAACCATGTGATTTGATCCAATAAACAACACTCAAAGTTGCTGCTCTCAATACCCATCCGTTCAATACTAAGCTTTTCTGATGCAACTTCACGAATGCTTGGTTCCATAAAATTAATCATTAAATAAATATCATTAATATAATTAACATCCACGTCAAATATTTTTCTAAAACACCCCAATACATTGATTGAGCTATTATGAAAATTACAATATAAAAAGGCGTTAGTAGTGGTTCCGCATATCATATTGAGCATTCTTTCATTGATTGACAATCTCTTATTTAGAGCCATCAACAAATCTTTTTGATATTGCAATTCATCCATACTAACACCTCTTCAGTTATCATTTTTTGATTCTATTTTTTTGAAATATACCCTTGTGCCTTTAAAAGCTCAGCACATAATACCGCTCCCCCTGCAGCCCCTCTTACTGTGTTGTGTGATAGTCCAACAAATTTGAAATCATAGATTGAATCCTCACGAATTCTTCCAACAGAAACTCCCATTCCATTTTCGTAATCTACATCCGCTTTTACCTGTGGTCTATTATCTTCATCTAAATATTGAATAAATTGTTTTGGTGCACTTGGAAGTTCTAATTCTTGTGGAACTCCTTTATATGCTCTAATTCTTTCGATTAATTCTTCTTTCGTTGCTTTTTTTCTAAACTTTACAAATACAGCAGCCGTATGTCCATTTAATACTGGAACTCGGATACATTGACAAGTAATTTTTGGCTCACTTGCTTTCACAATCTCTCCGTTTTCAATCGTTCCAAGAATTCTTAGTGGCTCTTGCTCACTTTTTTCTTCTTCCCCACCAATGTATGGGATAATATTCTCTACCATCTCTGGCCACTCTGAAAATGTTTTTCCAGCTCCTGATATTGCCTGATAGGTTGTCGCAACTACTTCATATGGCTCAAATTCTCTCCATGCATATAGAACTGGTGAGTAACTTTGGATTGAGCAATTTGGTTTTACTGCAACAAATCCCTTTGTTGTTCCCAAACGTTTTCTCTGATATTCAATAATATCTGTATGTTGTGGATTGATTTCCGGAATAATCATCGGAACATCTTTGGTCCATCTATGCGCTGAGTTGTTTGACACAACTGGTGTCTCCGTCTTAGCATATGCTTCTTCAATTGCTTTGATTTCTTCTTTTGTCATGTCAACTGCTGAGAATACAAAGTCTACTTCGGCAGCAACTTTATCAACTTCATTCACATTCATCACAACTAATTTCTTTACTTTTTCTGGCATAGGAGTATCCATTTTCCAACGATCTCCCACCGCTTCTTCATACGTTTTTCCCGCTGAACGAGGACTTGCGGCAATTGTTGTTACTTCAAACCAAGGATGATTCTCAAGTAACGCAATAAATCTTTGTCCTACCATTCCAGTTCCACCTAAAATTCCAACATTTAATTTGTCGCTCATTTTCATTCTCCTCATTAGATTATCTAATAGTATTTATGCTAATGTCATAAACATGACGATTAACCCATTAATTGAGTGATTCTTTTGATAAATATTCTTTCTCAATCTGAATTACTTTCTTCATCGCTTCTTTTCCTGGTGCTCCAATTGTAAGTCTTTTTTGAACGCAGGTCTCTAGTGATATTGCATCAAATACATCTTCCTTAAACACTTCACTAATCGTTTCTAATTCCTCGATTTTGAGTTGATCGATTGAGGTGTTTTTTTCAATACAATAAAGTACTAAGCGGCCAATGATTTCATGGGCATCTCTAAATGCAACCCCCTTATTCACAAGATAATCCGCAGCATCTGTTGCATTTGTAAAGCCCATCATAGCACTTTTGGCCATTCCATTCTTATTGTATTGAATGGTAGCAATCATTCCAGTAAATAGCGTCAAACAATTCTTTACGGTTACAATTGCGTCAAAAGCGCCTTCTTTATCTTCTTGCATATCCTTATTATAAGCTAGTGGCAAACCTTTCATGGTGGTTAGTATAGCCATCAGTGATCCGTATACACGTCCTGTTTTTCCCCTAACAAGTTCTGCAATATCGGGGTTTTTCTTTTGAGGCATAATACTGCTTCCAGTAGAATAAGCATCATCAAGTTCAACAAAACCATACTCATTTGAATTCCAAATAATAATTTCTTCACTAAATCTTGATAAGTGCATCATTATTGTTGAGCAAGCGCTAAGCAATTCAATAATATAATCTCGATCTGATACAGAATCCATACTATTGAGTGTTGCACCTTCGAATCCTAATAAGGAAGCCGTGTAATTACGATCCAGATGATAAGTGGTTCCAGCCAAAGCTCCAGATCCTAATGGGCAGTAGTTCATACGTTTGTAGCAATCTGTCAATCTGAGTCGATCTCTTTTAAACATTTCAAAATATGCGCCTAAATGATGTGCAAGAGTAACCGGTTGCGCCTTTTGCAAATGCGTAAATCCTGGCATATAGGTATCCAAATGTTCTTGCATCGTTTCTATCAGTACTTCTAATAAATCTTTGATACGCTGATCTATTTCAATGATCTCATTACGTACAAATAATTTCATATCCAAAGCGACCTGGTCGTTTCTGCTTCTTCCAGTATGAAGTTTCTTGCCCGCTTCACCAATTCGCTGAATTAAATTTGCTTCTACAAAACTATGAATATCTTCATACTCATTGCTGATTAGCAATTTTTTATTCTCAACATCCTCGCGAATATCTGTAAGGCCACACACGATTGCATCTTTCTCAATCTCTGTGATAATCCCTTGCTTTTCTAACATCACGGCATGCGCTATGCTTCCTTCAATATCATATTGAAATAGTTTTTGATCAAATACAATGGATGCATTAAAATCATAAACCATCTGATCCGTATCTTTTGTAAATCGACCGCCCCATAATTGAGCCATTGAACAATCCTCCATAAATTAAATCTGAATTTGATATTATCATAGAATGAATGGTTTTTCAACAAATTCCAATGATTTTGACAAAATCAAACGACTCACATTTGCTTTCTGACAACCTGATATTCATCTTCACCCGAAAAAAATGGGCATACCATATTTTGAGATTGATAAACTCTCCCATAATCATCTTCATCCATATTTACATCACATAAATACGCTTCGTAATCTTCATCATACTGATAATGATTGCATTGTTCACATAATATTGTATTCATTTACTAAAACTCCTTGCAAAAGATTGTATTTTTGATTATAATGATTTTCGATGATTTAATTGCTGAAATAGCTCAGTCGGTAGAGCACTTCACTCGTAATGAAGGGGTCGTCGGTTCAAATCCGATTTTCAGCTTCTTTAAAACAGGGTCTGCGATGCAGGCCCTGTTTTTATAGGATCATCTCCTATATCTATTTTTATCATATGGATCATAAAAAAGATTTGCCTCTGTTTTTCTCTTCATGGCATCCGCAAATTTATCTGATGCCTGTGCTCCGAAATACCCCTCTACAAAATCAAAATCCTCGTCCCCATTTTCTCCCACTACTTTGGCCTTTGGTTGCTCTGGTGCAACAACTGGAGTCGTTGTAACTACAGGTGCTTTTAGAATTGGTTGAACTGGAACAGCATCCCCTAAACTAACCTGATGTAATAGGTCCTCACTTATATTCTCCGTCTTCATAACTTCCGCCAATGCCTTTTTATAAATATCAGCGTACATCTTGCGATATTCCTCACTATATTCTTCATGTTCAGGACTCACTTCTATTTCTGAAGAAGCTGTTGCACGATCATCAAAATCATCTGCTGACATTTCAACAGGTCCCTGATTCATATTCGCCCTTGGCTTTGGAACTGGTGCCGCCCAAGGATTGTTGGCAGCATTGGAGCTTTCTTTTGCAAGTTCCGCTTGATT
>CAZWNX010000036.1:7788-19145 GCA_964635395.1 uncultured Lachnospiraceae bacterium | reverse complement strand
GGCGCCTACACAAACCGTTAGTGGTATGAGTTTTTCTGACACCATGATTTATTTAGTACTTGCTATGGCACTCTTTAATTTCATGGAAGTATATCTTGTTTGGATTATGGGAAGAAATATTCAGTCGGGGAAAATTATTCTGGATTTGTTGAAGCCGATGCCACTTATTAGCTACATGTTTTTTGAAAGCGCAGGATTTCTTGTGGTGAATTTTGTATTGACGCTATTACCAACTATGGGAATCGTTTATTTTATCAGTGGACGGGCATTTTCACTTTCCATTAATTTGGTTTTCTTTTTTATAGCGGCGCTATTAGGACTTGCCATTAATTATTTTATCAACTTTTTTGTAGCAACCATTTGTATTTTTACGGAATCCATTTGGGGAATTAATATCATGAAAGAAGTTGTTATTTTACTATTTTCAGGAGCGTCCATTCCACTTGCATTTTTCCCAGAGCAGTTATTGAAAGTAGTTTACAAATTACCATTCCAGGCAATTTACAACACTCCACTCACACTATTGATTGGTAAAAACATTACAATTTTGCAATCCTTTCAGATGATTGGAATTCAGGTTTTCTGGGTGGCGGTGACGGGAATCATTGCCGTTTTGTTTTTTCGGTTTGCACTTCGTAGAATCACTGTGAATGGGGGCTGATTATGAAGAAATTACAATTTTATATTCGGATTTACCAAAAAATTCTAGTTCAGGACTTGAAAAGTAAAATGAGTTATCGAACTGATTTTATTATTTCGACACTGGGCATGATCTTAACAAATATCGTCGGTATGGTGACGTTTTGGATTATGTTTCAAAAATTTACAAATATCAACGGATGGAATTATCATGAAATGCTTTTTTTGTATGGGTTTTCATTGATTGCTTTAACACCAATGCAATGCTTTTTTGATAACAACTGGAATTTAAGAAACCATGTATATTCCGGAGATTTTATTAAATATTGTTTTCGACCAATTAATGTGTTTTTCTACTTTATATCAGAAGTATTTGATATCAAGGGGATTGGTCAGTTTTTCATGGGGTCGGTAGCACTTTCATATGCATGGATTAAACTTGATCTTGATGTTTCGATTTGGATTCTTTTGAAGTTGTTCATTGCCTTAGTGACGGCATCATTATTCATGATTTCGATTATGAATATTGCAGCTGCAACCTGTTTTTGGATTATTAACTCGGGATATATTATGGTTACAATCTTTAAATTCACTGAATATGCAAGATATCCTGCAAACATATATCAATCTGTATTTCGCTTTTGTTTTACGTTTATCATTCCAATTGCATTTGTAGCATATTACCCAAGTTTGACATTTTTGCGACCTGATCAGATTCCAATCTTGACACAAATTGCGCCTCTTGTGGGAATTCTGTTTTTTATTCTCAGCTACAAAATATGGATGAAAGGTGCTACCACGTATTCTGGAACGGGGTCATAAATCTTTGAAAGCTCTTTATTCTTTCGTGAAAGTATGATATGATGTTCCTAATTTTATACTAGTTTTATACGAGGTGTGACATCATGGAAAACAAAGAATTTATTGAGACTGAAGAAACGTCAAAAAGTATTTCGAAAAATTTTATTGAGATGGAAATTGATAAGGATTTGGCTGCCGGGGTTTATGAAACGGTAAAGACGAGATTTCCTCCAGAACCAAATGGTTATCTGCATATTGGGCATGCGAAAAGTATTTTGTTAAATTATGGATTAGCAAAGAAATATAATGGAAGTTTTAATCTGAGATTTGATGATACAAATCCAACAAAAGAAAAAATCGAATATGTGGAATCGATTCAATCCGATATTCGTTGGTTAGGGGCAGATTGGGAAGAACGACTTTTCTTTGCCTCTGATTATTTTGGGCAGATGTATGAAGCAGCAGTTAAGCTTATTAAGAAGGGCAAAGCATACGTTTCTGATTTGACAGCTGAACAGATTCGTGAATACCGAGGAACATTGACAAGTGTTGGAAAAGCAGATCCATATTGTGAACGTAGCGTGGAAGAGAATCTGACATTATTTGAAAATATGAAGAATGGTCTTTACCAAGATGGTGAAAAGGTATTACGTGCGAAAATCGATATGTCGTCTCCGAATATTAATATGAGAGACCCTGTAATCTACCGCGTAGCACATATGACACATCATAATACACAGGATGAATGGTGCATTTATCCGATGTATGATTTTGCGCATCCAATTGAAGATGCCATAGAAGAAATATCGCATTCTATCTGTACACTAGAGTTTGAAGATCACAGACCGCTCTATGATTGGGTTGTACGAGAATTAGAGTATAAGAATCCGCCAAGACAAATCGAATTTGCAAAATTATATCTTACCAATGTTGTAACTGGAAAACGCTATATTAAGAAACTAGTGGAGGACGGTATTGTAGATGGTTGGGATGATCCTAGATTAGTATCCATTGCAGCACTTCGAAGAAGGGGATTCACCAAAGAATCCATTCAGATGTTTGTTGAATTATGTGGTATATCAAAAGCAAACTCGTCTGTGGATTACGCAATGTTAGAGTATTGTATCCGCGAAGATCTAAAGCTTAAAAAGCCAAGAGTGATGGCAGTCTTAGATCCTATCAAATTAGTAATCGACAATTATCCAGAAGGTCAAACAGAGATGCTAGAAGCTTCTAACAATATGGAAAACAAAGACTTGGGGACTCATGCAGTTTCGTTTGGAAGAGAATTATATATCGAGCGAGACGACTTTATGGAAGAACCACCAAAGAAGTATTTTCGATTATTTCCTGGTAACGAAGTTCGATTGATGCATGCATATTTTGTAAAATGTGTTAGCTTTGAAAAGGATGAGACAGGGAAGGTGACGGTTGTTCATTGTACGTATGACCCTGAAACAAAGGTTGGAAGTGGATTTAGTGAACGTAAAGTAAAAGGAACGATTCATTGGGTTCCTGTGCATGAAGCAGTTCAGGCTACGGTTCGTTTGTACGAAAACATTGTTGACGAGGAAAAAGGGGTATATAATGTAGAGGACGGAAGTTTAAATGTAAATCCGAATTCTTTGGTTGTATGCGAACAGTGTTTTATGGAACCAGAGATTATAAACGCAATGAAAAGTGAACAATTCCAGTTTGTGAGGAATGGATTCTACTGCGAGGATAGTAAGGATTCTAAGCCAGACCAATTGGTGTTTAATAGGATCGTTTCTTTGAAGAGTTCTTTTAAATTAGGGTAATAGGAGGAAGACTATGGCCGGATTGTTGTCAGGATTAGATCAGTTAGGATTGGGAAATCTTGAGAATGCAAGCATTTTTGAGCAACCTAAGAAGATGGAAGCAGTTAGAAAAGAAGTTGTTGAAGAGAAGCCTGTTAATACAGTTAAGGAACAAGATTATTTGTTTGATAAAACACACACTTGTCCTATTTGCGATATGGAATTTAAAGCCAAAACAGTAAAAGCAGGTAAAGCTAAATTAGTTGCAACGGATATGGATCTTCGCCCCAAATATGAAAATATCGATATGATTAAATATGATATCATTTCTTGTCCAAATTGTGGTTATTCGGCGTTGAGTAGATTTTTCAAGTTTCTAACGTCACCACAAGCCAAACTCATAAAGTTTCATATTTGCCAGGTTTACAAACCAAAAGATTTTGAGCCAGAATTTTATTCCTATGAAGAGGCATTAGAGAGATATAAACTTACGTTGGCGAACGCCATTGTAAAACAGGCGAAACCAAGTGAAAAAGCTTACATTTGTTTGAAAGCATCGTGGCTCCTTCGAGGATATCTAGAGACAATGAATACTTCAGATAAGGACTATGAAGCAAAGAAGAAGGAAGCAATAGAGGCAGAGGATGAATTTGCAAAAAATGCCTTAGAGGGATTTTTAAATGCCCGTCAAATTGAGTCCTTTCCAATGAATGGAATGGATGAGCCAACGGTGGATCATATTATCGCAGCACTAGCAATGCGCTTTGAACAGTATGATATAGCGGCAAGATTGGTATCAAGCGTTTTGAATTCGGGAGCGGCAAATCCGAGAATGAAGGATAAAGCAAGAGAGTTAAAAAATGAACTATTGATTAAAATTAAAGCTCAAAGAGATAAAGGATAAAGTCATGATTGAGTTATTTATTCCACTTTTACAAGAGGGTGGACAATATTTATATCAACAAATATATGACTATATTAAAAAAGAAATAATTAGTGGGAAGCTTTTCGCAGGAGAAAGGCTTCCTTCTGCGCGTTTGCTAGCATCGCAGTTGCAAGTATCTAGAAGTACAGTGGATTTAGCTTACGAACAACTCGTGTCAGAAGGTTATATAGAGTCAGTTCCCTGTAAAGGTTTCTATGTTTGTGAAGTGGAAGATCTGTACAAATCAGTTCAGGTGGAAAAGAAACACAGTGAAGTGGTTGCAAAAACACACAAAATTCGCATTGACTGCTCACCCAATAAACTTGATCAATCTTTTTTTCCAATGGAAACATGGAAGAAAATTTCGCGAACGGTTCTGGCAAATGATGGAGAGAATTTACTTGAACTTGGTGATCATAGAGGAGAAGCGCTGTTAAGAGATGGGATTAGCAGATATTTGCATAATTCGAGGGGAGTAAATTGTGAGTCAGACCAAATCATAATTGGTGCAGGTAGTGACTATTTATTACTCTTGTTACAGAGAATGTTAGGACGTTCTTTGACCCTTGCGATAGAGAACCCTTCCTATCAACGAGCCTATGAGATTTTCTATCATTCGGGATATAACATTTGCCCGATTGAACTTGATGGTGCTGGAATTTTGGTTGATTTGCTAGAAGATAGTAAGGCAAATGTTGCTTATGTAACCCCTTCTAGGCAATTTCCAACAGGAATTGTGATGCCAATTGGACGACGAAGTGAATTGCTAAAGTGGGCTACGAGGGAGAATGAGCGCTTTATTATTGAAGATGACTATGATAGTGAATTTCGATATAAAGGGAAACCAATTCCGTCTCTTCAAGGCCTAGATACCAATGGCCGAGTGATTTATCTTGGTACCTTTTCGAAGTCAATTGCTCCATCTTTAAGGGTCAGCTATATGGTTTTACCGCCTGATTTAATGAAACTCTATCAAAGTACTTGTTCTATGATTCCATGCAGTGTTCCAAGAATTGATCAGATTATCTTACAGGAATTTATGTTAGAGTCACACTATGAGAGATATCTGAATAAGATGCGCAAAATTTACAAATCAAAACATGATTATTTGTTCGAACTTCTTTCAATGCATCATAAATATTTCAAGATACTTGGAGAAAGTGGTGGTTTACATTTTCTGTTGGAAGAACAATATAGAGGTTTGTTTAGTGATACGATTGTAAAAAAATGTGAGGAGCAAGGTTTGAAAATCTATCAGCTATCAGATTATGACCGTATTCTGAGAGAAAAGAATGCGCCAGGGTATAGAAATACCATTGTATTTGGATACGCGTCCTTAACGAAGAGGCAAATGGAAGAGGCCGTTGAGATCTTGGTAAAATGCATCAAAAAAGTGATTGAATGATTCTTGTTTTATAGAATCGTTCAATCACTTTTTGTTTGTTTCACAATATTATAATTCTTCATCATCTTCCATTTCTTCTATAGAAGAAACAGATTCATCGATTGTAGCATTATCTTCGGTATCCTCTTCATCAAAAAATTCCTCAACTTCTTTTTTGGGAGCGAAATTTTCCAAACTAACAGAAGCAATATCTTCTTTTTTGTTTAAGTCTAATTCAACGTACGTTCTTTGCGAAGGTTCAAGATACTCGTCTTCATCTTCTTCAAATTCATCATCATCAAAATCTTCATCATTTAATACTTCGCGATTCTTCTTTTGAAAAAAGTAATATACCACAGCGGCAATAGCAGCTAAAGCAACAATTACGGAAATTACTTTCAATATTTTTTTGGCCATATGCGACACTCCTTTCGTGTAACTTACTTCTATTTTATATGAAATGAATAGATTATACAAGATAAAAAATAGGTAAAAAGTATGGAATGAAATCTTATTGCCATTTCATCTGGAATATGCTAGGATTTAATTGACCTGACAAGTCAATTTTGATAAGGGTTCCATTATTTTGAAAGAAAGTGTGGAGGGGAAATCATGAATGAACGTTTTTTTGCACAGGGAAAAGAAAAGCAGGATCGGATGATGAATGCTGCAATCAAATGTTTTGCAATTGCGGGATATAAGAGAACAAGTACTGACGAGATTGTAAAAGAAGCAAAGATTTCCAAGGGATTGCTATTTCATTATTTTGTCAGCAAGCAGGGATTATACGAATTTGTGTATGAATACTGTGCCAAATACATGTTGATGGAACTGACAAGAAGTGGAATCGATTCAGAATTAGACCTAGCAGAGAATGTTAAGAAATTATTTTTTACATATTGTAATGTTAGTAAGCAGTATCCATATCTTTTCCTATTTTTGGAAGCGGCATTTTATGAGAGAGATACACTGTTTGGAGAACGTACATATGAAGAAATGAACAAATATCAAGACCGAAAATTAGAAATCATTCAGAAGATGTGCAAAAATCATTCGGAAGAAGAACGTCTAAAGATTAGGATGTTAGAATATGCGTTTCTGGAAATATCAAAGAGAGAGTTGTTTCTAGAACCAGATCTATCGAATGCCGTGTTAAAACAACGGGTGAGAGAACTTTTAGAAGTTTTATAAGTAATAGCAATCGCATTTTGAAATTCAATATGTGGTTGCTTTTCTTTTCTAACAATATTTAAGGATTCTTTAATAATTTTTCCGTTATGTTAGACAAAAGGAAAAAGAGGTGATAAGCATGCAATTCAGAATTTTAAAGAGGGATTTGTGGAGAAAAAAGTCCATTAATGTAATTTTGGTTATTTTCATTTTATTGGCAACAGTGTTTATATCTAGCAGCATTAACAATATGGCTGTTATTTCAAACGCAATTGATTATTTCATGGAAGTCTCGGGGATTTCGGATTATATTGTGTTAACCATGGGGGATGAAAATGGGGATGAAACACAAACTGATCAAAAGCTTGTTAATTTTTTAGAAAATGAAAAAACAGTCACATCCTATGAAATGGATACTGCAGTTTGTGCAGCTCCAAATCAGCTATATTATGAAGATGGTAAACAAGTGGACTCAAGCAATGCCATTTTATTTTGTGAGTACAAGATTCATCAACAAAGATTTTTTGATTATAAGAATAATGAAATCACGAGTATGGAAGATGGAACAATTTATATTTGTAAAAAAGTAATGGATCTAAATCATCTCAAAACGGGAGAAAAAATTGTTTTGAAATCAGACAATGGGTACCAAAAAAGTTTCAAGATCGTAGGTGACTTTAAGGACGCAATGCTAGGTTCAGAATTTATGGGTTTAAATCGATTTATTATAACGCAGAACGATTTTGTGGAGATTAGGCAAGAAAGTCAATTGCCTATTCAAAGACTCTATTCTATTTGGACTGATGAATTGGAAGCATTTAGCAATCAATATCAAAAAAATGACTTCTCTGTTATTTTTAATGGGGATGTCGAAATTATTAAGATGACTTATGTAATGTATATGATTATTGCCGCTGTTTTGCTACTCTTAAGTGGCTGCTTAATAGCAATTTCAGTGGTAATGTTACGTTTCACAATTTTGTTTACGATTGATGAAGACTTTAAAGAAATTGGAATTATGAAAGCAATTGGAATGAAAGATCATTCTATTCGCAGACTATATTTGTCAAAATACATTGTTCTTTCGATGATGGGTTCATTGATTGGTTTCTTATTTAGTATTCCGTTTGGACGCCTATTATTAGACAAGGTGACAAGTTCTATCGTAGTAAATCAGAGCTCGGCTAGAATTTTAACGCAATTTATATTGAGTGTTTTGGTAGCTGTTATGGTGATTCTATTTACGCATATCAGCACTGCGAAAATTAAGAAAACAACACCAATGGATGCCATTCGCTGTGGAAATAATGGGGAGCGATTTCATAAAAAAGGGAAATTGGAGTTGGGAAAAAGTAATCTTCGTGTCACTTCTTTCTTGGCAGGTAACGATGTAGTATCTTCGTTTAAAAAGTTTGTTGCACTATTTTTTGCAGGAGTGATTGGAATTTGGCTTATTATAATGCCAGTCAATACAATCAACACCCTAAGCTCTTCAGAAATTGCAAGTTGGTTTAATTTATCAAAATCAGACTTATATATTGATGATGGTAAAGTAATTACAGAATTGATGATACAGGGCAATCACGAAGCATTTCTAGATTATATTCAGGAAGTAGAAGATAAACTTGCAAAAGAAAAGATAGAAATTGACCAAGTTGTAATGGAAGCTGCTTTTCAATTAAAAGTAGAACATAATGAACAGGTAATGAAAATGTTTTCTTTGCAGGGAATTGGGACCAAAACGTCGGAGTATATCTATGATGAAGGAAAGGCACCAATATATGATAATGAAATTGCAATGACTCATATTAGTGCAAAGAAGTTAGGAGTTGGAATTGGAGATGCAGTAACAATTGTAGTGGACCGCGATGGAACAAAAAAGTCTTTTATTATTACAGGATTTTATCAGTCAATGAATAATATGGGGCAGGGAATTCGTCTGACACCATCTGCACAAATCGATTACTTCTTCTTATCAGGCTGTTTTGCGCCTCAGATAAAACTGAACGGTACATTTTCAGAAAAAGAGCGAAAAGAAATGGCGGGTCGAGTAGCAGAAATATTCCCGGGAAGTAATATTATGACGACACATGAATGGATTATGAATCTTCTTGGAGGAATATCAGACCAGTTAAATTCTTTGAAATCTCTTATTCTGTTGGTTGTAATTGCGATTATCGTACTTATCATTGCTCTCATGCAGCGTATGTTTATGATCAGAGAGCGCGGTGAAATTGCAATGCTAAAGGCGATTGGGCTGACCAATTCCAAAATTATAAGCTGGCAGACGAAACGAATTGGGATGGTATTTTTACTGGGAATATTTGTTGGACTGTTGACGGGCACTCCATTTTCTAAACTTACATCGGGTCAGGCATTCAAAATGATGGGAGCAAGTGATATACAGTTTTATATCAAGCCAATGGAAATCTATGTTCTTTATCCAATTATTTTGCTCGCGACCTCTATGATTTCCTGCATCATTGTTATGCAGCAGGTCAAAACCATACAGATACAGGAAATTAATACAATAGAATAGAAGGAGACACTAAAATGGAATATGCATTACAGGTAAAGGATTTATCAAAAACATTTATTTTACAAAAAAGAATGAATCATGTATTAAAGAATATATCATTTTCAATTGAAAAGGGAGAAATGGTTGCGATTATGGGACCGTCTGGTTCTGGAAAATCAACTCTTTTATATAGTGTTTCGGGTATGGATCGCCCAACCGCGGGAGAAGTCTATCTTGAAAATACGAAGATTACAGATCTGAATGAAAAAGAATTGGCGCAGATTCGCCTTCAATCCATGGGATTTATTTTTCAGCAGATGCATATGTTAAAAAACTTGTCGATACGCGACAATATATTGCTTCCCGCTTATGAAGCAAGTAAAAATAAAGAGATGAGAGTCCAAAAAGATCAATATTGTCAGGAATTAATGAAAAAGTTGGACATAACGGAGATTGGAGATAATGATGTGACACAAGTTTCAGGAGGGCAGTTACAAAGGGCCTGTATCTGTAGAAGTTTAATGAATCAACCGGCAATTTTATTTGCAGATGAGCCTACAGGTGCCCTCAATAAAAGTGCATCCGAAGAAGTCATGAAAGAATTAAACAAGTTAAATCATCAGGGGATTACAATTATGTTAGTAACGCATGATATGAAAGTTGCTTCAAAATGCAGTAGAATATTATACATTGTAGATGGTAATATTAATGGAGAATTAGAATTTGATCAATTTGAGGATACAAGGCAGACACAGGGTGAATTCGTTGAAGGTGAGGTACTAAAGCTTCGCGAGAAAAGATTGAGCCAGTGGTTGAATGATATGGGATGGTAGGAATCAAATAAGAGGTGGCAAATGGCAGATATAATTATAGTAGAAGATCAATTAGATATGGGAATTTTATTAACAGACTTCCTAGTGGCTAAAGGGTATGATGTATATCATGCACTTTCGGGTGAAGAGGGGCTGGCAATTTTTCATGATGAGGGTGCAAAATTATTTATACTTGATATTATGCTTCCTGGTATGGATGGGTTTGCAGTTTGTAATAAAATCCGTGAGACATCCAATACATCAATTATTGTTTTGAGTGCCCGGGTAACAAAAGAAGATAAATTGAATGGTCTTTTGCTAGGAGCAGATGATTATATTGAAAAACCCTATGATATTGACTTGCTAATTGCCAAAATTGATGGAGTGTTTGAGCGAAGATATTCCTCGAAGAATCTTGTGGACAAGGATATTATGGTTGATAAAATAGGTCGGCGTGTGTTTATTAAGAATCAGGAAATTCAAGTCACGCAGAAAGAATTTGAGTTACTTGTTTATTTGATGCAGAACAAGGGAAAGGTATTATCTAAGGATGAACTTTTCTGCAAAATATGGGGGTTTGAAAGCGAAAGTGAACTTCAAACCCTCACAGTGCATATTAAATGGTTGCGTGAAAAGTTGCAAAAAAACGGTCAAGACCTTGAACGAATAAAAACGGTTTGGGGAATCGGATATCAATTTGTGTAATGCGTCATGGAACGATGTATTGAACGGTATTAGATGATATTTTGCCGTTTTCGAATACATAGGTAACACTAAAATAGTAGGCCTGTCCAGAAACTAATTGTGGACTGAGATTATAACCTAGTGCGGCTGGTTGAACCGACCAACTAGAAGCATTGTAATCCGTAATATAAGTTAGGTAGCCATCATTTGGGTAGACTGGATTAGGGTTTGTGGCAGATGCTACAATCTTATAATAGTGGAAATTGTTATAGGTGGTTCCGTTGTATTGGATTGAAGAATTACCAAGTGGTGTAAAATTGAAGTTCAGTGTTCCACCTTCGCTTGAGACGGATAGAGCAAGGGAGGAAGCAGATGGAGCCGTTGGCTTGGGTTCTTCTTTTGGAGTAGGTTCAGCGGAAACGGCACCAGCAGGTACAGTTTGTGTAACCGTGTTGGAAGTGAATTTGCCGTTTTCAAACACATAGGTAATGCTAAAATAGTATGCCTGTCCAGCAACCAACTCAGGTGACTTGTTGTAATTCCCACTAGAAGGTGTAATCGTGCAGGACGAGGAATTGTAGTCTGTTAGGTATGTCAAATAGCCATCGTTTGGATAAACAGGATTTGGATTATTTGGCGAAGCAAC
>CAZWNX010000036.1:0-7688 GCA_964635395.1 uncultured Lachnospiraceae bacterium | reverse complement strand
ATGTCAAATAGCCATCGTTTGGATAAACAGGATTTGGATTATTTGGCGAAGCAACGATTTTATAATACTGAAAATTCTGGTATGTTGTGTTGTTGTAGACAACACTTTTTGAAGAAATCGGAGTCCAATTAAAGACAAGACTATCTCCAGAGGAAGCAACACTTAGTGCGGCAGAAGAAGCTGATGTTTGTGTGGTAGCCTCTTTCTTTTTCGCTTCGGTTTCTTTAGACTTCTCTGTCTTTTCAGTTGTTTCTTTTGAATCATCGTCTTTCGATTCTTGGTCGTCTACGATAGCAGGCATAGTCATTTTTTTGGAGTTTGCATAGATTGAGTATGTATCGTAGACATAAGTTACACTAAAGTAATAGGATTCTCCTGCATTTAGCTCTCCACCAATATCACTACCGTTATAGGTTGTTCCAGTCAGCAAATCTGCACTTGTTGTTGAGAAATCTGAAATGACAAGTGCATAGCCATCTTGTGGATAAGATGGGTTGGCATTGGATTTAGAAGCAACTACTTTGTAGTATTTGAAGCCTTGGGAAACGCTTGGTTTGGTCCATCGTACGCTGATACCATCTCTTATTTCAGCAATGGTTGTATTCAGGACACCATCACTTTGTTTGGACGGATTTGGGCTGATGGATTTCATGGTGCTGCCATCGCTTGATAGAAGGTCAAGGCTTGTAACTAATTCCGACACAGAGGCATTTTGAATATCACTGGCACTAAATGAGTAATTTCGACTCTGTGCATATTGGTACAGTGCCTCTTTACCAATCGATAGGTTGTTTTGTTTGGCAGATTCAATAATAGTAGGATCTTCTAAATATAAAGGAATAATGGACAATTGGTTATGAGCCGTAATCACGTGGTCAAAGGATTCCTTTGTCTGAGGTAACAGGGAGTCGGACGTATTTTGGGCGTCAACAGCGGTTAGTAAAATGTGTTGGTTATCTTTGTTGATATAGCCTTCTTGTTCGCTTGTTTGAAGTAAAGTGGATATTGATTCATCCAGCGTTTTGCCAATAAAATCAGTATCACTGATTATTTTTTCGCCATCTTCATTATAACTAGTCAGAGCAACAACTTGTTGATTCTTATTAAGAGATAATTCCACACTTGGATTGATATCAAGGGATACAAGCAAAGCGGTAGTGGTATCAAGAGTAGCACCTAAACGTAGTTGTGTTGTAAGTGCCCAAGCGCCAGTTGCGAGTAAGCAGATTGTGGCAGCAGCTGCAACCAGTTGCAGAACCAGTTTTTTGGGGAATTGTTTGGTTTTTGTTGATCCAGAGAGATCCGTTTTAGTAAAGGCAATTGTTCTTCCAACAGCATAATCGGCCTTTGTTTTTAAAGATATAAACTGACAATCCATTGTCATAAGATAAGTAGTTCTATCTTTAATTTCTAAGATTGTTCCTGTATAAATCATATTAGATCACTCCTTTCAATAAAAATGTTGCATAACTTTTGATGACATCCATATCACTACTAAGTATCAGATAGAGCGCAATGATATAGGATCGATGTTTTTCAACCGTTTTGCGATTGACGTGAAAAATTTTGGTAAGTTCCGCTACGGGAAGCTTCTTGGTCGAGACTAGTTGAAAGGAAAGATTTGGATTCTCAATGATTTTCTTGGCCATTGTGATACAGAGCTGTTTGGTATCATAATGCTTTGGAGCCTTATTAATCAGGCTTTCAAAAGAGATTTGGTAGTCCTTTAAAGAAATCTGAAATTGTGCGATTTCTTCAGCCATCTCCGTCTTTTCGGCAAAATAGTCGGGTTGTTTTTCGTATAGATTAGTAAAGTAGTCCTCATTATCAGCAACTTCAAAATAGGTGAAAGGGTATTCTTGGTTGAATTTTTTATTTTTACGAATGTAGTCAATGACTCTTCGATTGATTACCATTTTGGCAAAGTAAAGAAAAGAAGCGCCCTTATCAGATTGATAAGCATCAAGTGCTTCATTAAAAGCTTGTAAGCCAATACTGAACTCATCTGAGTATGCACAAGGTTTTCCAATCACAGCCGAAACCTGTGTGGAAATATAGTGCCAGTGGCTTTCAATAAGATTTTCTCGAAGCGATTCTTCGCCTTTTTGAAGACGCAGAATTAAGTCCTCAGGAGGCGATGATGGATTCGGTGATATTGGAGTGCTTAGTGGAACTTGGTATGCAATGGAATAATCGGATGCCATAAGGTATCCCCCCTCATAATAGAATGGTTGATAAATAAATATGCATGAATAGATTTTACTGTTTGCTAAGATTACCTGCTTACTTATTTATTCGTAAGTCTTTGGTTTTTTGGTGGGGTAGGATGTGAAATTTATAATTTATGAAAAATTTATTTCTTTGAACTATTTTAACAAAACAATGCAAAAATATCTACGCTTGTATTTCAGTACTAGAAAAGGTAATGTAGAGGTAGGATATTGTAGGAGGAGTCATGAAAGCAATTCATAAATCAGCAATCTGTCTGATTGGGATTTGGAGCATCCTCGTGGTGACTTTCAATTGGTATTATCAAAAAGAACAATCAAGGCAGGTGGATCGAGTTTACATGGTTGAATTGAATCGTGTGCAACAGCGGATTATCGCGTATGAGCAGGAGTATTCAAGACCTCCTGCTTCTTTTGATGTCTTGAATGGAGATCTGGAAAGTGTATATAAAATCGAAGTTATGTCAACTGACGAGCAGGACTTCACTTTGTTTTTGAACCAGGATTTTAATGACTATAAGGTATTTGCCACAAAGAATAATCTATATAAACTCTATTACAAAGAGACTGCTCTATTTGTCTCAAAGATGCAGGTGGGCATGAATGTAGTACTTGGAAGTATGCTATTTATTATGCTTTTGTTCATTTGGGTGATAAATCGCAAGGTACTCAAACCCTTTGAGAGATTAGCAAGCATGCCCTATGATTTGGCGAAGGGCAATTTGTCAAAGCCACTGATGGAGCAAAAAGGCAAGTTTTTTGGCAGGTTTTTATGGGGAATGGACCTACTTAGGGAGCATCTAGAGCAAACGAAGGAGCGAGAGTTAAGTCTTCAAAAAGAGAAAAAAGTATTGCTCATGTCTCTTTCCCACGAGATTAAGACACCACTGAGTGCGATTCAGTTATACGCTTCGGCAATTCAAAAAAATCTATATAAGGAAGAAGAAAAAAGAATTGAAGTGGCAACGTCCATCAACCACAAGGTGAATGAAATTGAGGACTATGTATCCAAAATTGTCAAAGCGTCCAATGAAGATTTCCTGCAATTTGAGGTTCATAATAAAGAATTCTATATACAGGAAGTCTGCGATCAATTACGCGACTATTATCAAGATAAAATGAAGTATAATCAGATTGAATTTCAAGTTCATTGTGACAATAATTCCCTAGTGTATGGCGATCCAAATCGTCTTATCGAAGTCCTACAAAACATTGTAGAGAATGCTATTAAATATGGGGATGGACACCTGATTACAGTGAGTGCAAAGCGTGAAGAAGAAGAGTATTGTATTCGCATAGAGAATACGGGTTGTGACCTAGACCGTGGTGAGCTCCCCAAAATTTTTGAAAGTTTCTATCGTGGCAGCAACGCCATCAACAAAAAAGGTAGTGGACTTGGTCTTGCAATCTGTCGCAAAATCATTCATCAAATGGATGGAGAAGTATTGGCTAAGATTGTTGAAAAAAAGGACACGATCAACCAGCCAAGTGGGGCAGCAGTTATGCAAATTAAAATCGTACTTAGAGTTGTGTAGGAGGACAAAGTGGGAGCGGCGAATTATAAATTAGAACAAGAACTGATGGATGGAATGAAAACAGCATTTTGGAATGAGCATCACACATCCAATTTGGCATTTAGGCCAGAACTCATTTCAAATGACTATAAACAGGGGCGTAAAGTCCTTGCAACGATTGAGGATGAATTAAAGAAATGTGAAGAGTTCTATATTAGTGTTGCTTTTATTACAATGAGTGGAATCACGCCATTACTTCAGATTTTAAAGGAATTAGAAGAGAAGAATATCAAGGGCAAGATACTGACAACGGATTATCTGACGTTCAGTGATCCAAAGGCACTTGAAAAATTAGCATCTCTTAAAAATATTGAACTTCGAATGTATTGTAGTGCAAACAGTGATAGTGGTTTCCATACAAAAGGATATATTTTTAAAAAGGAACCATTCTATAACATGATTATTGGAAGTTCAAATGTAACACTAGGGGCAATTACTAAAAATAAAGAGTGGAATACAAAACTAGTATCGGGTCAAGAGGGCTCATTTGCAAAACAGGTTTTAGAAGAATTTAATGGATTATGGACGAGTCCACATACAAGATCATTCGAAGACGTTCACGAACAGTATCAAACCCTGTATAACATTGTAAAAGAACAAAAAAGACTTGCTAAAAACGAGATTGCTCCAAGTTTTGAGATGTATCAGTTAAGGCCCAATAAGATGCAAGTGTCGTTTATTCATAATCTTGAGAAAATGGTAGATGATG
The DNA here is from genome assembly GCA_964635395.1 of uncultured Lachnospiraceae bacterium. Classification (GTDB taxonomy): domain Bacteria; phylum Bacillota; class Clostridia; order Lachnospirales; family Lachnospiraceae; genus CAZWNX01. The sequence goes on along the minus strand of CAZWNX010000036.1, from coordinate 3,177 downwards.
GTGCGCAGAGGGCACTTTTATTAAGTGCAACGGGTACCGGTAAAACCTACGCCTCTGCATTTGCAATTCGAAATATGAACCCTCAAAAAGTACTTTTTCTAGTACATAGGGAACAAATTGCAAAACAAGCACTTCACAGTTATAGGCGTGTGTTTGGTAAATCGAAGACTTTTGGTTTGCTTTCTGGAAATCAGCGAGAATTGGACAAGGATTTTATCTTCTCAACCATGCAAATGATGGCGAAAGAGGAAATCCGAACGCAGTTTAACAAAGAGGAGTTTGATGTCATCATTATTGATGAAGCACATCGTAGTGGTGCTAGAAGTTATCAGGATATTATGAATTATTTCAATCCTAAACTATGGCTTGGAATGACCGCTTCACCAGAGCGAAGCGATGAGTTTGATGTATTTAGTGCTTTTGATCACAATATTGCCTATGAAATCAGGCTGTGGCAGGCTATGGAAGAAGATTTACTCTGTCCATTTCATTATTACGGAATTCAGGATATGGAAATAGAGGGTTACAGCATTGATGAGAAGACGCAGCAAATCCATTTTGGGTTACTCACATCCGATGAGCGAGTTTCCCATATTCTTGCAAAAGCAGATTATTTTGGACACAGTGGAGATCGGGTAAAAGGACTTGTTTTCTGTAGTACGAAAAGAGAAGCCAAGGAATTAAGTTCTAAATTTAATCAGCGAGGCTATCGGACAGTTGCTTTGACGGGAGAACACTCTCAGGAGGAACGAGAAGATGCTATTGAGTGCTTGGTAAGTGACGGACGTGAGGATATACTCGATTATATTTTCACCGTGGATATTTTTAATGAGGGTGTCGATATTCCGCAAATCAATCAAGTGATTATGCTAAGACCGACGCAGTCCCCAATTGTATTTGTTCAACAATTAGGAAGGGGACTTCGTAAAGCGGAAGATAAAGAGTTTGTTGTGATTATCGATTTTATTGGGAATTATAAAAACAACTTTATGATACCCATTGCGTTATCAGGAGATCGAAGTTACAACAAAGATTCCATTCGAAAGTATGTGGCGCAGGGGAATCGAATCATTCCAGGCAGTTCAACCATTCATTTTGATGAAATTACGAGAAAGCGAATTTATGAGTCGATTGACACCTCTAATTTTAATGATGTGCGATTGATCAAAGAAAGTTATCAACAACTAAAGTTCAAACTTGGAAGAATTCCAAACCTGCTTGATTTTGACGAACATGGGGAAGTGGACGTGCTACGCATATTCGAAAACCAATCCCTAGGGTCTTACTACAAATTTCTTGTAAAGTATGAGAAGGAGTATACCATAAGAATTTCAAGTCGTGGCGAGAAATTTCTTGAATACATCAGCAAAAAATTTGCATCTGGGAAACGGATTCACGAACTATTACTGTTGAAAAGACTCTTAGCATATCAAGGCGGGGTACTAGGCCTTTGGAAAAAGGAACTTATGGATGCCTATCAGATTGAAAGCACCACGAAAACACAGGATAATGTAGTCAATATTTTAACCAATCAATTTGCTACAGGGTCAGGGAAAACAACTTATCAGGAGTGTATTTTTATTGAACAAGAAGGAACAGATTACAGAATCAGTGATGCTTTTGGAACGGAATTAAGGGATTCTAATTTTTATAGTATGGTACAGGAAGTCATTGCGTTTGGAATATACCGAAATCAAACCAATTATAGTGAACGCTATCAGGGAACAACCTTTCAGTTATATGCCAAATATACTTATGAAGACGTCTGCAGATTACTAGAGTGGGAGAAAGGTGAAGTAGCGCTCAATATTGGTGGCTATCGTTATGATAGTAAGACCAAAACTTACCCAGTATTTATTAACTACAATAAGGAAGATGGAATTCAAGATACCGTGAAGTATGAAGATCGATTTGTGGATCCATCAACCCTGATTGCGATCTCAAAATCCGGCAGAACCACCCAATCACAAGATGTGAAAGTTGCACTACAGGCCCAAGAGCTAGGTGTTCAGATGGAATTATTTGTGAGAAAGAATAAGGACGATAAAACCTCTAAAGAATTCTATTATCTTGGGAAAATCAAAGCAACGGGAAGAACCCATGAATTTATTATGAGCAATACCACCAAGACTGCGGTTGAAATAGAATATGCGTTATTGACGCCAGTGCAGGAAGATGTTTACGACTATATTACGAATTGAATAAAATTTAAATGAAATGCGGCTGATTATGAAATTGGCCACATTTTGTTTGAAAATAGTGAGCGGATAGATAGAATTACATTCGGATAAGGAATTGAACAGATATTTCCATTCACGGATGTAAGATTTATAGCAGTAAATAGTGGGTATTACAGTAAGGACCTGTCAGAAAAAGTTAAGACCTCCATGGCTGCTTTAAAGAAGCAAGGGAAGTTTGTTGGTGGACATGCTCCATTTGGATATATTAAGGATCCGGCTGATAAATCAAAGATATTGGTAGATGATGTAGCAGCAAAGGTTATTAGAAAAATATTTAAAATGGCACTTGATGGGAACTCCTTATATCAGATTAGCAAGATTTTGAATGAAGAAGGAGTTGTGACTCCGGCTATCTATATGAAACAGGCAGTTGGAAGAGTGGATGGTAATTTTAAGAATCATCCCCAGCAAAACTGGACCGTGAGCAAAGTAAAAAGAATTCTGGATAATGAAATGTATCTTGGAAATATGATTCGGGGTAAATTAAAGTCAACCGGTGTTGGTTCTAAACGGCAGGTCCATGTTCCGGAAGAGGAATGGATTCGGGTTCCAGATACCCATGAAGCTATTATTTCTAAAGATATGTTTGAAAGAGTAAAAGAAATCAGGGCAGATGGATTTTATTATGGAGAAAGGAAACATGAATCCCATGTGCTGAAGGGAAAAGTATTCTGTGGTGGATGTGGAAAAAGAATGGTCCATTCTTACCAGGGAAGACCTAAATATGTCTGCAATACCAGGTATTATGGGAGTGGGTATGTGATTGGGGAAGAAGCTGGTTTAGATGCAGCGGTGGATTTATTTGCTGGACCTGGTGGAGTTAGCAAAGGTGTTGATTTTTCTGTTAGCAAATATGAATGTGAGTGTATGGATATGATTCGCGATGAGGACCTGGAAGCTATTGTTATTCGTGCTATTGAGGATGCGGCGAAGAGGG
>CAZWNX010000035.1:1398-19287 GCA_964635395.1 uncultured Lachnospiraceae bacterium | reverse complement strand
AAAAATGCTTCTTTATTTGATACAAATAAAACACTGTTGTTTTTGGATAAATCATAACGCGGAATACTCTCTTCATAAGTTCCCTTGGTATCCACAATGAGTCGAACTGTTCCTACTTCTTGAACACCTGGATTTGATATAGCATTTATAGTTGCATGCGAACGCTTCCCAAACAATTCAAACACTAAATTTCCGGGAATGATTTTGTCTTCACTTTCCATCTGCAATACGCCATCACGGTAAATAAAATCAGGCACATTGTCCGAAATAAAATCCTGAATTTTCTGCGAATTCATACTAATCAGTATGTAAAGCGATAGTGTAATTGTCAAATGACAGACTACTAGTGGCAACAAAAAATACATAACTAATTGTAAACCAGCTGATTTTCTACTAGTGTTAAAAAATGCTTTTGGATAAAAAACTCCAATGATTGGTGCAAAAATTGCTTTAAACATGACGTCCCCCATATACTACCCGATTATTTTTTGGATTTTTTATGAATAACAACTTGTGGATAAGGTATCTCTATCTCGTTTCGTTCAAAATCTAGTTTGATTTCTTCTAGCAGTTTACATTTAACCATGAAATAATCTTCATTGTTTACAAAACACCGAATCCCTAATATGACTGCGCTATTCCCCAGTTCGTCCACATACACAAACGGTTCCGGATCTTTCAAAATACGTTCATCCTGATTCATAATCTGATTAATTGCATCCTTTGCCTTAACCAAATCTGCCTCATAGGATATCCCAACCTTTACTTCAACTCGTCTTTGCTTTGTTGTTGTCACATTGGTTAAGCTCGTATTTGCAAGTGTTCCATTGGGCAATACTATAATCTTACCATCAAAGGTCTCTAGTTTTGTATAAAATAATTGAATTTGTGTTACAATTCCTTCATTTTTTTTGCTATCTTCAATAATATAATCCCCGACAACAAATGGTTTTAAAATTAGGATTAGGATTCCACCTGCAAAATTGGACAAACTCCCTTGTAAGGCAAGACCAATTGCTACACCAATGGAACCCAAAATCGCCAACACACTAGCTGCATCTAACCCAAATCTCGTGGCAATTGTAAAAACCAGAATGGTATACAGTATTGTTTTTAAGAAAGAATCCGTAAACTGAATAACACCTAAATCTGCCTTTGCTCGTTCTAATGATAACTTCACAAGTTTTCTTACAAATTTAATAAAATAATATCCAACAACAAAAGCTACAAATGAAATAAGCACACGTAGACCAAATGCCATTGCATTGTGCGGCAATTGGTCAAAAAATTCTTTAAATACATTAATTTGTTCTTTTGAAATAACAGTTTCTACTGCTTGTTCAAGTTCTGCATTATCCATCTCTTCACCCGTATATGCTATGACAGTTCTTTTGAATCAGCAATTTTCTTCGCTTTTTTTAATAACTCATCTGCTTTCTTTGCCTCTTGAACTGCTCGTTTTTTTGCTTCTTTGGCAATTTTCTCTGCCTCTCGTGCATTCTTTTTAGCTTCGCTTGCTTCTTCTTTTAATTTTTTTTCTAACTCATCTAATTGTCTGATTCGTTCTTCTTCAATAGCCTTTAATCTTGCTTCTTCTTTCAATCGCTCACGTTCTATTTTTTCTTCTAACGTAAATGGCTGATACGAAAAAACTTGTGCACTCAGCGCAGGCATTTTGAATGTGATGGATTGTTCCTTATCGTCCCATGCTTTTTCTTCACTTGCAATCAAACGCAAGTTCTGCATGTTAGAACCACCATACTTCTTGGCATCTGAATTAAATAATTCTTTGTACTTTCCTTCAAGTGGAACTCCTACTTGATAAGCGGTTCTTGCAACATTTGCAAAATTACATACAACGAGTAGGAACTGTTCATCAACACTTGATTTTCTTAAAAACACAAGTACATTTTCCTGTGCAGAAATACTGTTAATCCACTCAAATCCCTCTAAATCATAGTCAAGTTCATAAAGTGCCGGGTTTTTTTGATAAAACTGGTTTAACTCCTGATAGAAAAATTTCATATTCTGATGTTCTTTATACTGTAATAGATCCCATTCAACCTCTTTGCTTGAATCCCACTCATTAAACTGTCCAATATCTTGGCCCATAAATAGCAATTTTTTGCCTGGGTGAAACATCATATACGCATATGATAACCTTAAATTAGCATATTGATCGGCTAGCTCTCCCGGCATTTTGCCAATCATGGATGCTTTTCCATGTACTACCTCATCATGTGAAAATGCAAGAATAAACCGTTCGCTATAAGCATAAATCATACTAAATGTTAACTCTCCATGATGATTAAATCTAAAATATGGGTCCTTACGAATATATTCAATATAATCATTCATATATCCCATATTCCATTTAAAATCAAATCCCAATCCATCCATTTGGACTGATTTTGTGACACTTGGCCAAGCCGTAGATTCCTCTGCAATCATCATCACTCCCTTATGCTCCTTTTTTACAAGGCTATTAAGGTGTTTGATAAACTCAACTGCTTCTAGATTTTCTTTTCCACCATACATATTCGCAATCCACTGACCATTTTCACGTCCATAATCTAAATACAACATGGATGCCACTGCATCAATTCGAATTCCATCTACATGGAATTCTCGAATCCAATAAAGTGCATTCGCTATCAGATAATTTTTTACCTGGTTTCTTCCATAATTAAATATCAAAGTGCCCCAATGAGGATGCACACCTTTTCGTGGATCTAAATGCTCATAAAGACAAGTACCATCAAAATTAGCTAATCCATGAGCATCTTTTGGAAAATGAGCTGGTACCCAGTCAATAATTACTCCAATGCCCTCCTGATGCATTTGATCCATAAAGAAACGTAAATCATCTGGTGTTCCATATCTTGATGTTGGTGAATAATACCCAATCACTTGATATCCCCAAGATTCATCATAGGGATGCTCCATGATTGGCATCAATTCAATATGTGTATAACCCATTTCCTTTACATAGGACACCACAAGTGGCGCTAACTCTCTATAATTATAGAATTGTTTACCACTTGACTCTGGTGGTCTACGAAAAGATCCAAGATGCAATTCGTAAATACTCATAGGCATTTTGTCACATTCTAGTTGTGGACGTTGTTCCATCCAACTTTGGTCATTCCAATCGTAGCAATCCATTTTATATACTACTGAAGCATTATCCGGACGTAGCTGTGAATAATTTGCATATGGGTCCGATTTCAAAACCGTTAATCCACCCTTAATCTTGATTTCAAATTTGTATAGCTCAAATTCTTTAAGCTCTGGAATAAAGATTTCAAATACTCCCGAGTCAAGTCTTCTACTCATTTGATGAATTCGCCCATCCCAATGATTGAAATCACCAACAACACTTACACGCAAAGCATTTGGCGCCCAAACAGCGAAATGAACTCCTTCTATTCCATTGATTGTTTTCAGATGTGCTCCTAAAACATTGTAAATCTCATAATGAACTCCATTCTCAAATTTTGTTATGTCCGCCGCATCAATACAAGGCTTAAATCGATATGGATCATCTTTGATTTCTTCTACTCCATCTTCTAGATAGCGTTTTATTCGATATTCATTCTTTACACTTTTAGGCAATAGTGCTGCATAAAATCCTTCTTCATCCACCATTACCATCTTATACTCATCATTTTTCACAACAACACTTACATTTAGCGCATTTGGTTCAAAAACCTGTACTAAGACCCCACCACTAACGGGATGAGCCCCCAATAATTCATGTGGTTGATCGCTTTCCGAATAAATAATTGCTTCAATCAGCGGCCAATTCATATGCTTGTATAATTTTGTAATCATGATTGTTCATCCTTCCTTATTGAGTGAATAAACAAACCACTTCTTAATTTCGGTTCAAACCATGTGGATTTTGGTGGCATTAATAATCCTGCATCCGAAACATCAAATAGTTCTCCAATGGATGTTGGATGCATAGAAAATGCCACAACACAATCTGTTTCAACTCGTTTTTCAAGCTCCATAAGTCCTCTAATTCCACCTACAAAATCAATTCTTTGGTCCGTTTTTGGATCCGTAATTCCGAGAATTGGTGCAAGCAGATAATTTTGCAAAATAGATACATCTAAGCCATCTACTGGATGTTGATTACGAATCGATTGCTTTGCAGAAAGTTTATACCAAGTATTATCAATATACATACCAAAATGATATTTGGCCGTCGGAGAATAAGCATCCATATGCCTGTTCTCAACAATAAAATGCTCTTGAATCTGTAGCAAGAAGGTTTCAATATCCAAACCATTCAAATCTTTAACAACTCGATTGTAATCCATAATCATTAGCTGATCATCTGGAAAAAGCACGGATAGAAAGAATTGGGATTCATCTTTTATTGAAAGATTCTTATCTTCTTCCCTTCTCTTAAGTGCTACTTTCACTGCAGATGCACATCTGTGATGCCCGTCAGCAATATAAATATCTCTTACGTCAGTAAATGTGTTTTGAATGATTTCGATTTGATCCTTGGAGTCGATTACCCATACACGATGTCTGATACGATCTGATGCAACAAAATCATAAAGTGGTTCCTCTAGTTTCTTCTTATTAACCACTTCATTAATTTCTTCTCTACTTCTATATGCAAGAAAAATAGGACCCGTTTGAGCTTCTAAAACATCCACATGTTTAATACGATCTATTTCCTTGTCTGCTCTTGTATTCTCATGTTTTTTAATTACATTATTAATATAATCTTCAACACTGGCACAACCAACAATGCCGGTCTGACTTCTTTTATTCATCGTAAGTTCATATACATAATAAGCATCTGATTCTTCCATTACAAACTTTTTCTCAGAAACCATATTCCAAAAAACTTCTTTTGCTTTTTGATAAACCTCATCTGAATACATATTGTAATCATCGGGAAATAATGTTTCAGCTCGATCAACCTTTAAAAATGTATCTGGCTCCTTTGAAACTTCATTCTTTGCTTCCCTTCTATTGTATACATCATATGGTAATGCTGCTATTTTTTGCTCTAATCCCTTTGTTGGACGAATTGCTCTAAACGCCTTAATATTTGCCATATTGACCCCCTTATTATTCATTGTAATTGTACTAAAACTCATACAAATTTATCATAACAAACTTCAAACATCAAAACAAGGCTTTCTTTGACATCATCGGATAAAAATGCTAGTATAAACTTGTTAAAAATTCAGAAAAGGAAGTGATATTAATGACAGAACAAGATAAAGTTTTTTTAGATCGAATCAATGGATATGCTGCTGATTATCTACCAGACCTAGACCCAGAAAAAACTCAAATATCAGTGCAGTTAGAATTACTCAAGCCCATAATGCAAGAAATTGCAACCGAAACAAACGAATCGGTTGAATCAATCTTTATACGCTACATGGATTTAGCATCTTTGGCTTCTTTAGAAAAACAAGCGAAGTTCAAAGATGATTTCAAAGATTTAGATATTCAGATTCAATAACAATGCATTTACTATCAAAAAAGGGGGACGCACTAAAATATGCGGCACCCTTTTATTTTCATGATGTTTATCATATAGTGTGATAACAAAAATAGCGTAAGATTATAATCCATAAAGAGACCTTTTGCCGCCATCGGCACTTAGGTTGTGGCAGATGTACTTTTCTGTCACGACCTTATGTACCGTTATGTGCGGCAACTGAGTGCGAACGAGTCTCTGTTGGATTGATAATCTCACGCTATTTATTTCACAGTTCTAACTCTAAATACTCCATCAATTGATTTAATCTTCTCAACAAAATCTTGCTTAACTTCTGAATCAATATCCATCATTGTATATGCAACTTCGCCTTTTGACTTATTTGCCATATCTGTAATATTGATTCCGCAATCACCAAATGTTGCTGTGAATTTTGTAATCATATTGGCAATATTTTTATGGAAAATTGCAATTCTACCTTTTGAAGTACAATACCCCATATCAAGATTTGGATAATTTACACTATTGATGATATTTCCGTTTTCAAGGTAATTCATCATCTGACTTACCGCCATTTTAGCGCAGTTATCTTCTGATTCCTCTGTCGATGCACCAAGATGTGGAATAACAATACAACCATCCTGTCCTGCTGTAGTCGGATTTGGAAAATCTGTTACATACTTTTTAATTTTTCCAGCTTTAATTCCTTCCAACACATCTGCTTCATTTGCCAATAAATCACGAGCAAAATTAAGGATTACAACGCCCTCTTTCATTTTCGCAATAGATTCCTGATTAATCATTCCTCTAGTCGCATCCATCAACGGAACATGAATTGTAATATAATCACAGTTTTCATAGATTTCATCTACACTCAAAACATGCTTCACATCACGGCTTAAATTCCATGCAGCATCTACAGAAACATATGGGTCGTATCCATATACTTCCATTCCAAGATTTTTGGCAGCATTCGCAACTTTAACACCAATTGCTCCCAATCCAATAATTCCCAATCTTTTATCTTCTAATTCCGTACCTGAAAACTTACTCTTTTCTTTCTCAGTAGCCTTTGCAATATCTGCATTGTCTTTATTTGCAAGTGCCCAATTAACTCCACCTACAATATCTCTTGCTGCTAATAACATACCTGCAAGCACAAGTTCTTTCACGCCATTTGCATTCGCTCCTGGAGTATTGAATACAACAACGCCCTTTTCTGCTAGTCGATCTAATGGAATGTTGTTAACACCAGCTCCAGCACGTGCTACTGCTAATAAAGAATCTGAAAATTCCATATCATGCATAGCGGCACTTCTTACTAAAATTCCTTCTGCATCGCTTACTTCTTTTGTCTGCTCAAAATTTGCTCTAAATTTATTAAGACCAACTTCTGCAATTGGATTTAAACAATAATACTTAAACATAACTTCCTCGATTCCGCATTTATGCATTTTCTTCTTCAAACTTCTTCATAAAATCAACTAATTTTACAACGCCTTCTATTGGCATTGCATTATAGATGCTCGCACGCATTCCACCAACTGAACGATGTCCTTTCAGATTTTCAAAACCTGCCACTTTAGCTTCTTTTACAAATTTAGCATCTAATTCATCATTACCAGTAACAAATGGAACATTCATTAATGAACGATCCTCTTTCCTTACAGTTCCTTTGAATAGTTTGCTTTGATCTAGAAAATCATATAATACAGCAGCTTTTTCTTCATTAATTTTTTTCATTGCTTCAAGTCCACCAAGATTTTTAAGCCATTTAAATACTTTTCCGCAGACATAAATACCATATGCTGGTGGTGTATTATATAATGATTCGTTATCTGCGTGTATTTTGTAGCGCAACATTGTAGGTGTTCCTTCTAAAACGTCTTCTGTAATTAAATCTTCACGAATAATAACGATTACAACTCCAGCAGGTCCAATATTTTTTTGCACTCCACCATAAATCACACCATATTTTGACACATCAACTGGTTCAGATAAAAAGCATGAAGAAACGTCAGATACTAATAATTTACCTTTTGTATTTGGTAATTGATGGAACTTTGTTCCATAGATTGTATTATTTTCACAAATATATACATAGTCAGCATCTTCAGGAATGTCAAGATCTGAACAATCTGGAATATAAGAATATGTTTGATCAGCTGAAGATGCAATTGCATTTGCTTTTCCATACATTTTAGCTTCTTCATACGCTTTCTTTGCCCATTGTCCTGTGATGATATAGTCAGCCACTTTATTTTTCATTAAATTCATAGGAATCATTGCAAACTGTTGACTTGCACCACCCTGCAAAAATAACACCTTATAATTGTCAGGAATATTCATTAATTCTCTTAAATCTGCTTCTGCTTCATGAATAATGGTTTCATAAGGTTTTGATCTATGACTCATTTCCATAACTGACATTCCGGTTCCACGATAATCCATCATTTCTTCTGCTGTTTCTTTTAAAACTTCTTCAGGTAAAACTGCTGGACCTGCTGAAAAATTATAAATTCTTGACACTGATTTATCCTCCTGATTTCTATTCCTAAAATTCATACTAGAATTGATTGTACATTTTCAACTTTAATGCGTCAATGAAAAAATTAAGTTTTTTCATAGTTTAGTGGAAAATCATTACCGGTGTGCCAATTTCCACTTTGTCATAGAGCACTTTTACATTTACGATTGGTGTATTGATACAACCATGAGATCCTGCAGTTTTATAGATTTGACCACCAAATTTACTTCTCCAATTGGCATCATGGATTCCAATTCTTCCAGTAACTGCCATCCAATACTTCACAGGTGTTGCATAATCTTCACCACGTAGAATTCTGTTTTTCTGCTTAAAATATACATAACACGCTTTGGCTGGTGTGGAATTACCCTGACTTATATTTCCCGTTACAATTGGACTTTCAACAACAATTTCACCTTCATAATGATAGTACAATTTTTGCGTTGTCAAATCCACTTCAATATACGTGTCGCCAATATCATCGAGTCCTGTAGCCCAAGCTTTTTGAGAATAAGCTGGTTCATGGACTAAGGATCGTTTTTCCTTCACGGCGTTTAACAAAAACTCAATTTCCTTCTTTTCGTCTATTTTATTACCATAGGACCCCGGCGGAACAGTTACAATTTCACCCCTCGTTGCGAGAAGTTTTCTTTCTTTTTTCACCGTATCATATTTATCACATAAACTCATAACAAACTCTTCCATTTGTTTTTCATCCAATGTGAGGTCTCCCTTTTCATCTAAAAGCGGCTCCTTAAACTCATCTAAAACAATCCACTTTGCAAGGGTTTTTTTATCTAAAACTTCTTTATCTTCACCAAACTGATACTCAATCACCATACTTTGGTAATGATTCACTTTTTTCCATAGTTCAAATTCATTTTTCATTTCATCGGTATACGTAAATGCTTTATAACATCCCTGTTCTTCCAAATTTACACTGTTTTTTGATTCTTGGATTGATTTTCCAATTGTATCTACCGCTTTATCATAATCAATCAGATACTGCGTCTCATCAATAAAAACAAAACCATCCTCTGTTTGTTTCATTTCTACCTGAATTGAATTTATATCTTTCTTTTCAATTAGCAATTTCGACTTTGCTAATAAATTGTCAAGTTTTTGCTTATCAAAATGAACAGCTGGTGAGATTTCACACTCTTTCATTTCACCAACAGAAAATAGCCAAAAAAATGGATTGTCGTTCTTTTTGATTTTACGAATTTCATCTAAATAATCAATCGAATAGCCTATGTCTGAAAGCACTATTTCCTGACTATTTCCCTTTTTGTCAATCATTGTAAAATTACTGATTGGGGTGCTCGCTACTAAAATCTCATTCACTTGCTCAACACTAAGACCCGTTACATAATTCCCATTTATAAAAACACCTTGGGAGAATGTATCCGAATAATAAATTGAAAATCCAACGTAGACAGCACCCATCAATAATCCAATGACTAGAATTGTTGCAAAAATTGCAATGACAATCTTTTTAATCATACTAAATCATTTCCCTTATTTCCCCTGATTTTTGTTTTCTAAATCTTTTTCATCAAATACTTCATCTATTGGTGCCCCTGCAGGAACCATCGGAAATACCTTGTCATCACAGTCAATCATGCACTCAATAAACATAGGCTTTTTTGCTGCAATCGCCTTTTCAATTGCTGGCAAAAATTCTTCCTTTGTTGTAACTTTGATTGCTTCAACACCCAATCCTTTGGCAACTAAGCAAAAATCCACTCCATCATCTAATACAGTGTGTGAATATCGGCCTTGATAAAATAACGTCTGCCATTGCCTTACCATTCCTAGTACGTGGTTATTCATAACCACCTGAATAATTGGAATCTGATATCGAGATGCAGTTGCTAACTCATTCATGTTCATACGAAAACATCCATCACCAGCAATATTGATTACGATTTGATCAGGTTTTCCAACCTTCGCTCCAATGCTTGCACCCAAACCATATCCCATTGTACCTAATCCACCAGAAGAAATAAATGTTCTAGGCGCCGTATATTTGTAGTATTGGGATGCCCACATTTGGTGTTGTCCAACATCCGTCGTAATGATTGCTTCGCCCTTTGTTGCTAAATCGATCTGCTCCATTATATAAGGACAGGACAATCCAGTTTCATTATAAGCAAGCGGAAACTTTTCCTTTAAATCCAAAATCTTAGTAACCCATTCATCATGATTTTGCTGTTCTAATTTTGCATTGATTCTTGATAATACTTCTTTTAAATCACCCACAATTGCTGCGTGAGTACGAATATTCTTGTTAATCTCTGCAGCATCAATATCTATTTGAATGATTTTAGCGTGGGATGCAAATTTCTTGGGATTACCAACTACACGATCGCTAAATCTAGCTCCAAGTGCAATTAAGAGATCGCACTGTGAAACCCCTAAATTGGATGGCTTGGTACCATGCATACCAATCATGCCCGTGTATAATTTATGATTACCATCAAAACTTCCTTTTGCCATTAATGTGTCACAAACAGGTGCATCAATTAAATCAGCAAATCTTCTTACTTCTTGTGAGGCCTCTGATAAAATAGAACCTCCTCCTAAATAGATAAAAGGTTTCTTAGAAACTTTTATATATTGAATAAATTCATCAATCTGATCATCCGTAACTGGAAGTGTTCGAACGATTTCCTGTGGTTCTTTCTTTTCATATAAGTATTTGTTTGCCGTAACATCTTTTGTAATATCTACTAATACAGGACCAGGTCTTCCACTTTTTGCAATATAAAAAGCTTTTCGAATGGTATCCGCTAACATTGCAATATCCTTAACGATAAAACTATGCTTTGTAATTGGCATTGCAACTCCAGCAATATCAATTTCCTGGAATGAATCCTTACCAAGTGCTGGTAAATTTACATTTGCTGTAATTGCCACAAGTGGTACGGAATCCATATAAGCCGTTGCAATTCCAGTTACTAGATTCGTTGCACCTGGTCCACTTGTTGCCATACAAACTCCCACTTTACCGGTTGCCCTTGCATATCCATCAGCTGCATGTGAAGCACCTTGCTCATGAGATGTCAAAATATGGCGAATTTCATCACTGTGTTTATATAATGCATCATATATATTCAAAATCGTGCCGCCTGGATACCCAAATACTGTATCAACGCCCTGCTCTTTTAAACATTCTATTACGATTTCTGCTCCAGTTATCTGCATAAATACCTCCTATACTTCTAATATTGCTCCTCTATTACCACTTGTTACCATTGCGCAATAACGCTTTAAATAACCAGTTGTAATGCTAGGTTCCCGTTCAACCCAATTTGCTCTTCTTTGCTTCATTTCATCATCGCTTACGTCCACTGTAATTGTATTATCCGGTATGTTAATTGAAATAATATCGCCCTCTTGGATTAATGCAATTGGTCCTCCAACCGCTGCTTCTGGTGATACATGTCCAATAGAAGCTCCTCTAGAGGCACCTGAAAAACGACCATCTGTAATCAGCGCAACGCTTTCATCTAATCCCATTCCTGCAATTGCAGAGGTTGGATTTAACATTTCTCTCATTCCCGGACCACCTTTAGGTCCTTCGTAACGAATAACGACAACATCTCCCGATACAATTTTACCGCCTTTAATTGCTTCTAATGCATCATCTTCACAATCAAATACGCGAGCTGGTCCTTTATGAACTAGCATTTTTTCGCACACTGCTGAACGTTTAACAACACAGCCATCTGGTGCAACATTTCCTGTAAGTACGGCAATTCCTCCTACTTGAGAATATGGATTCTCAATTGGTCGAATTACACTTTCATCCAAATTGACACATCCTGCGATGTTTTCTTTGATTGTTTTACCTGTAACGGTTATTAAGTCAGTGTTTAGTAACCCTTTTTTGTCTAACTCATTCATTACTGCATATACGCCACCAGCTTCATTTAAATCTTCCATATACGTATGACCTGCGGGTGCCAAATGGCATAAATTCGGTGTTTTTGCACTAATTTCGTTGGCAATTTCCAGATTAAGATCTACACCTGCTTCATATGCAATTGCTGGTAGATGGAGCATTGAATTGGTTGAACATCCTAATGCCATATCAATTGTAAGCGCATTATGAAAAGCTTCTTTCGTCATAATATCCCTAGGCTTAATATCTCTTTTTACTAGTTCCATAATCTGCATACCTGCATGTTTTGCTAAACGGATACGTTCTGAATAGACTGCTGGAATGGTTCCATTTCCTTTTAATCCCATTCCTAATGCTTCTGTTAAACAGTTCATGCTATTTGCCGTATACATGCCTGAACAAGAACCACAAGTTGGACAGGCTTTCTCTTCATATTCCAAAAAATCTTCCTCTGACATTAATCCCGCAGCATTTGCTCCAACCGCTTCAAAAACACTTGATAAGCTAGTCTTACATCCTTTTACTCGACCAGCAAGCATTGGACCACCGGATACAAAGATTGTTGGAATATTCACTCTTGCAGCTGCCATTAATAAACCTGGTACATTTTTGTCACAGTTTGGAATACAAACCAAACCATCCAATCCATGTGCCATTGCCATACACTCTGTACTATCTGCAATTAAATCTCTTGTTACCAGTGAATATTTCATCCCAATATGTCCCATTGCAATTCCATCACATACTGCAATTGCTGGAAATACAACTGGCATTCCTCCTGCCATAGCAACACCCATTTTAACTGCGTCTGCAATTTTATCTAAATTAATGTGACCTGGCACAATTTCATTAAATGAACTAACAATACCAATGATTGGTCTTGACATTTCTTCTTTTGTATAACCGGAAGCATTGAATAACGATCTTGAAGGTGCTTGAACTGCACCATTTTTTACTGAATCACTTTTCATAATTATCTCTCCTTTATTTGATCTTACTTACAATAATATCTCCCATTTGCTTACATCCAACAAGGTTTCCTTCATTTGTCATAATATCTTTGGTACGATATCCCTCTTGCAATGCCAGTTTTACTGCTTCTTCCACTGCATCAGCCTCTTGCTGTAAATCAAATGTATATCGTAACATCATCGCTGCTGAAAGAATGGTAGCAATTGGATTAGCAATATCTTTTCCTGCGATATCAGGTGCTGACCCATGACTTGGTTCGTACAATCCAAATCCCGTTTCATTTAAAGATGCCGATGCTAACATCCCAATGGATCCAGTTACCATACTTGCTTCATCGGATAAAATATCACCAAACATATTCTCCGTTAATATAACATCAAACTGGCTAGGATCTTTGACTAACTGCATTGCACAATTATCAACTAACATGTGTTCTAATGTAATATCTGGATAATCCTTTGCGACTTCATTTGTCACTGTTCTCCAAAGTCTTGAAGAATCAAGAACATTTGCTTTATCTACACTTGTTACTTTCTGATTGCGGACTCGAGCAATCTCGAATGCACGAATTGCAATTCTTCGAATTTCATGTTCATCATAAGTTAATGTATCAACTGCCTTACGAACTCCATTTTCTTCACTGGTATGACGTTCTCCAAAATAGAGTCCGCCCGTGAGCTCTCTCATAATCATCATATCAAATCCCTTAGCTGCTATTTCTGCTCTAAGTGGACATGCATCTGCTAATTCTGAATAAAGAATCGCTGGGCGCAAGTTCGCAAACAAATTCAGTTCCTTACGAATTGCTAACAATCCAGCTTCCGGGCGTAAGTTTGGAGGTAATTGATACCATGGTGAAGTGTTTGTGTCTCCGCCAATCGAACCCATTAGTACTGCCTGGGATTGTTTTGCTATTTCAACCGCTTCTTTGGTGAGTGGTACTCCATGTACGTCAATCGATGCTCCTCCCATCAAAATATCCTGAAATGTTATCTCGTGATTATATTTTTTTGAAATCTCTTCTAATACCTTTTTGGCTTGTGTAATAATTTCAGGACCAATTCCATCTCCTGAAATACATGCTATTTTCATTTCCATAAATTTTCTCCAATCTTGTGTGAATTCTTATTCATCATATCGTACTTTATGTAAAATATCAACAAATTTCATAGCAAGCCTTTCTTCCATTCCTGCAAGTTATACCACGTATGAATATAAGTTATTTTTTGATAAAAAAAAGCGACTCCACTAAGGAATCGCTAATGATTTTACGCTTCTGCTTTTTCTACTTCTGCAATTGCGGTTGCTTTGATTGGAATTCTACAATTCTTATTATTTCCAAACTCAACGATGACTACATCATCACTAATATCAATAATGATTCCGTAGAAACCACTTGCTGTGCAAACACTATCGCCAACTTCCATAGAAGCAAGCATCTGACTCATTCTTTGCTTTTCCTTTTTATTTGGACGAATAAACATAAAAAACACAAAACCGATCATTGCGACGGCATATAAAACAATTCCAATAATACTTGTTGTACCTGCTCCAGCTTGTGCATCTGTAGCAATCACTGATAAAAATTCCATAATTTAAATCCTCCAATTCATCTGACTATAAAGTATCATACACAATTTTGCTTCCATATACAAGATATTTATCATTAAATAATCAACATTGCATCTCCGAAGGAAAAGAATCGATACCTCTGAAGAACAGCCTGTTGGTAAGCATTTAGAACCTGCTCTTGACCCGCCAAAGCACTTACTAACATAATTAATGTCGACTCTGGAAGGTGAAAATTGGTCACTAAACCATCTAAAATCTTAAATTGATAACCTGGATATATGAAAATTTGTGTATCACCATTTTGAGCATGCAGTATACCCGAATCATCTGCTGCACTCTCAAGCGTTCTGCAACTAGTCGTTCCCACTGCGATAACTCGTTTCCCATTTTGTTTTGTACGATTGACTAAATCCGCCGTTTCTTTTGGAACTTCATAGTATTCTGAATGCATATGGTGTTCATATACATTGTCTACCTTTACAGGACGAAACGTTCCAAGTCCAACATGCAGTGTTACATACCCGATATGAACCCCTTTTTCAGCAATTTTGTGCATCAGTTCATGCGTAAAATGAAGCCCTGCCGTTGGTGCTGCTGCTGACCCTTCGTACTTTGCATAAACGGTTTGATACCGTGTCTGATCCACTAACTTGTGTGTAATATAGGGTGGCAACGGCATTTCACCTAATTGATCCAATATTTCTTCAAAAATTCCGTCGTATTCAAAACGAATCATACGATTTCCTTCTTCTAAAACACTTAACACCTCTGCTTTTAATACACCATTTCCAAAATCGATTCTCGCACCAGGCCTTAGTTTCTTTCCCGGTCTTACAATAGTTTCCCAACAATCTTTATCCGTTCTCTTCAAAAGTAAAACCTCAACACTTGTTTGAGTGTTTTCTTTGACTCCAAATAATCTAGCCGGAATCACTTTGGTATTGTTCAAAATCAAACAATCACCTTGCTCAAGATCCTCTAATAAGTCCATAAAATGTTTGTGTGTAATTTCCCCACTACCCTTATCTAATTTTAATAGTCGCGAAGAACTTCTATCCAGCAAAGGATCCTGTGCAATTAATTCTTCTGGCAAATCATAATAAAAATCGGATGTTTTCAACATAACAACTCCAGTTCTACTGTCTTAATTCAATGGATAATGCTTCTAGTCCACCTAAAATCTTTTTCATTACATCATTCACTTCTTGTTCATCAAGGGTTTTATCTTTTGCTCTAAATTTAAGGTTATATGCCATTGATTTAAATCCTTCTCTAATTTGCGCACCCTCATATAAATCAAATAATTCACAACTTTCCAATAATTTGCCACCACATTTTTCCATTACCTGCTCAATCTGTCCAGCTAAAATAGTCTTTGGTACCACCATACTCAAATCTCTTGATACAGCTGGGTATTTCGGAACGCCTTCATATTTTCGTTCAAAAGATGCAAATGGTTCCACTTCCTTCATATCCAAGACGCACACATATGCTTTTGCTCCCAAATCGTAATTGTCAAGAACTTCTGGGTGTACTTCTCCTAAGTATCCTACAATTTGGTTATTGTAGTAAATATCTGCCTGTCGACCAGGATGCAAGAATGGATATGCTTGATTATTCTGATACATTGGTTTTTGCTTCATACCAATACTTTCAAAGAAACTTTCCACAACACCCTTTAATGTATAGAAATCACCATCTCCATAAAACCCTAATGTAAACTGCATTCTTTCATCTGGAAGTTCTACTAGTGGCAATTCTTTTGCAATATAGATATTACCCAATTCATATAAACGAACATCTTTATTTCTACGGTTATAATTGGTTGCTAGCGATGTCAAAATTCCATTTAAAGAGATGGTTCTCATAACAGAGAAATCCTCTCCAAGTGGATTGGATATCACAATTGCCTGACGTCTTTGATCTTCTTTTGGCAAAATAAGTTTGTCAAAGACCTTAGGACTTTCAAATGAATAACACATCCCCTGACTAAATCCATAGTACTGTGCCATATCTTTTGCTTTTTCTTCAATCCGTAATTTGAATGGCATTTTACCCGTAGTTGCTTCACCCGTTGGTAATGTTGAAGGTATTTTATCATAACCAAAGAATCTAGCTACCTCTTCCGCTAAATCTGCAATCCCTTCTAAATCCTGGCGAAAAGATGGGATAATCACCATATTTGAGCTTTGATCTACTTGAAGCTCTAACTGCATAAAAATCTTTGTCATTTCTTCTTTCGAAATAGACGTCCCAAGTAATTGATTGATTCTGTTTTCTTCAAAAGGTATCTCACGAAGTTCTTTGAGTGACTGACAAACATCTAGCATTCCACCCACAACTTCACCACAGCCTAATTCCATCATTAATTGACAAGCTCTATTGATTGCTAGTTCTGCATTTCTAGGGTCTAACCCCTTTTCAAATTTACCTGATGCATCCGTACGAAGACCCAATCTTTTTGCTGATTTACGTATATTTACGCCTTGAAATGTTGCCGCTTCAAATAGAACCGTCTTCACTTCGTCTGTGATTTTGGAATTTTCTCCACCCATAATACCAGCAATTCCAATTGCTTTTTCCTTGTCACAAATCATCAACATCTCTTGATCTAGCACACGCTGTTGCCCATCTAGAGTTTGAAATAGTTCACCCTCTTTTGCACGTCTAACAATGATTTGATTTCCACTAATTAAATCCAAGTCAAATGCATGCATTG
This sequence comes from uncultured Lachnospiraceae bacterium, assembly GCA_964635395.1. Taxonomy (GTDB): domain Bacteria; phylum Bacillota; class Clostridia; order Lachnospirales; family Lachnospiraceae; genus CAZWNX01. The sequence continues at coordinate 2,114 of CAZWNX010000035.1, read as the reverse complement.
GTTGTCCAAATTCTTCCATTACATAATTTGTTATGTCAACCAAATTATTGATTGGACGAATACCACTTGCTACAAGTCTTCTTTGCATCCACTTTGGAGATGGTCCAATTTTTACATTTTTGCAGACTCTGGCAATATATCTAGGACATAAATCCGCATCTTCAACCGCAACCTGAATATAATCCGATACTTTTTCATTATTTTCTGAAACTTCTATTGCAGGACTATGGAATGCCAGTCCAAATGTTGCTGCCGCCTCTCTTGCGATTCCTAGTACACTATAGCAATCCACACGATTGGACGTAATCTCATATTCGAATACGCTGTCATGCAGTCCAAATGCCTCTATCACATCCATTCCTACTTCAACGCCTTCATCAAAAATGTAAATTCCATTTTCTGGTGCTTCTGGATAAGCCTCTCTTGTTGTTCCAAGTTCTTCCACAGAACACATCATTCCAAACGATTCAATCCCACGAAGTTTACCTTTTTTGATTTTAATGCCATCTTTTGGAAGCGCTTCTCCACTGTGTCCTCCAGCAACTTTTCCGCCATCTAATACAACTGGCACCAAATCATTGACATTCACATTGGATGCTCCTGTCACAATCTGAACGGTCTCACTTCCTATATTCACTTGACATACGATTAACTTATCAGCGTCTGGGTGTTTCTCAATGGATTCAATTCTACCCACAACGATTTTTTCTAAATTT
>CAZWNX010000035.1:0-1298 GCA_964635395.1 uncultured Lachnospiraceae bacterium | reverse complement strand
ACCTGTGTATCTTCACCAAATAATTCTTTGGCAAATTCTGCCAAGGTTCCTTTTAAATCTGCGAAGGTAATATTCTTATCGATTACTAATCCCTCGATTTGGTGGAACGATGGTGAATGTGTTGCATCTACTTCATCTGAACGAAATACTCTTCCTGGCGCCACCATACGAATTGGCAGATTTCCCTTTTCCATTTCGTGTACTTGGGTTCCTGATGTCTGAGAACGAAGTAAAATATCTCCATGAATATAAAAGGTATCTTGTTCATCTTTTGCAGGATGATCTGCTGGTATATTCAAGGCTTCAAAGTTATAGTAATCACGTTCCACTTCTGGACCCTCTACCACTTCATATCCCATTCCAATAAAAATACGCTCAACTTCTTCCATTGCGAGAGTATTGGGATGTCTGTGTCCGATTTTTTGTTCCTTTGCAGGCAGGGTTACATCAATCACTTCTAATAACATCTGAGCATCTCTTTGTTTCTTGGTTAATGTTATTTTGGCATTTTCTAAAGCTGCTTCGATCGTTTGTCTAGTATCATTTACATATTGACCAACCATTGGTCTTTGTTCTGCAGATACATCTTTCATTCCTTTTAATACAGCAGTTAACTCACCTTTTTTTCCAAGATAATTGACTTTTACTTCGCTTAATTGTTCTAACGTTTCACACGCAAGAATTGATTCTAATGCACGCTTTTCAATCGACATTAATTGATCTTTCATGGTTTTGCCATCCTTTCTTGATAAAAATCCCATCAACACATAAAAAAATCCCTTACAGAATTACTTCTGTAAGGGACGAATGTTTTCCGTGGTACCACCCAAATTCCCGTAAACGGGCACTTTACACGTAACGAGTGTAACGTTCTAGCTTATCCTTTGCCTCATATCTAAACGATTAGACGTTTAAACCATGGTATAAAGCGTTCTGCCAGACTGCTCCAGTGGGAAATTCAGTTTACATAAGAACTCAAGGAAGCTTTCAGCCGGTGGTTTCCTCTCTCTGATAGGGTATGTATTCCTACTTAACACTTTCATTGCATTTATCTTTGTCCATTTTAGTAAAAAAGAAAACATCTGTCAAGAATCAGTTTTCAATTTTCGAAAATTTGAACGGTATTGCCCGAAATAGATTTCATTCAACGTAACACCTGATTGCATTCTGCAAAACATCCTATTGCACTCTCTTTTGGGGCAGTTCCCCGTTTCATTACTCGTTACACTCAGCACACCAATTGCCAATGCAACCACTACACTCCATACTGCAACATACTTTATAATCCCTTTTTTCAC
>CAZWNX010000034.1:16166-19892 GCA_964635395.1 uncultured Lachnospiraceae bacterium | reverse complement strand
TGCAAGTAAATATTAAAAACTGTGATAAGGAATAGTAGTGATTAGATGATTTTCAGAGACCTGTTGGTTGGTGTGAAGCAGGATTCAAATAATTGTGAACTCGCCTTTGAGTTGCTGGCTGAATTAAGTAGGTTAAGTCGGATGCCCACCGTTACTTGGGATAGATATCGGATTGTTCCTGTATTGATGACGCTATGATGAGTGGTTTGCAGATATTACTTCTGTCTCGTTTTGAGGCAGAAGTTTTTTTATTATCAATCATTATTTGGATGAATTTATAGGAATGGGTATTGAATAAAGTGCATGTGATTACATGAATTAGAGTGGTACCGCGGAAAGCCTCCTTTTCGTCTCTTTGTTAGAGATGAAGGGGGCTTTTTTATAATTATTTCATGTGAAGCGAAAGGAAGATGTGCGATGAAAAGAAAAATTTATGTATTTGATACAACATTAAGAGATGGGGAACAGGTACCGGGAGCAAAGTTAAATTTGGAAGAGAAATTAGTAGTTGCAGAGCAATTAATTAAGTTGAAAGTGGATATGATGGAGGTTGGTTTTCCATCTTCTTCAAAGGGAGATTTTGAGGCTGTAAAGGAAATCAGTAAGAGATTTGGGCAGGACGCAGTCATTGTTGGTCTTGGAAGAGCTATAGAATCCGATATTGATGCGATTTACCAAAGTGTTAAGTATGCTCAAAATCCAATGATTCACATTGTGTTAGGATCTTCTGACATCCATGCCAATAAAAAGTTTAGTAAGTCAAAAGATGAAATTATTCAGATGGGAGCTAGCGCTGTGGCATATGCCAAAAAATATATGTCCAGTGTACAGTACTCCTTGGAAGATGCAAGTAGATCAGATATAGACTATATGTGGAAGACGATTGAGGCGGTTGTAAATGCGGGGGCAACAATCATCAATATTCCTGACACGGTTGGATACGCAGTGCCTGAAACATTTGGGCAGACAATAGCCGAAATAAAGAGGCGTTTAATGGAGTTTAATCAAGATATTATTTTGAGCGTTCATTGCCATAATGATACAGGTTTAGCAACAGCTAATTCGATGGCAGCAATTCGAAATGGAGCGAATAAAGTGGAATGTACAATCAATGGAATTGGTGAGCGAGCAGGGAATGCATCCTTAGAAGAAATTGTAACAAGTATTCATTTACACCCTGATTACTATGACGCATATACGGATATTAATAAGAAAGAAATTTATAAAACATCTAGAATTGTAAGTAGAACGATGGGATTAGATGTACAAGTGAATAAGGCAATTACGGGTGAAAATGCATTTGCGCATTCATCTGGAATTCATCAAGATGGTTTGTTAAAATCAAAAAATGTGTATGAGATTATTGATCCGGTGGAAATCGGAGCGAATGAAATGGAACTTGTATTAACAGCTAGATCTGGTCAACATGCTTTTTTTCACATCATAGAAAAAATGGGATATGAAATTGAGGAAATGAATAAATCAGATATCTATAACCACTTTATTATTATGGCTGATCAGAAAAAGGAAGTCTATGAAAACGATATTGTGGAGTTAATAGAATCTTGTGGCAATTACTCAATTACGAAGCAACCCTTGTACAGAGTGAAAAATTATAGCGTTGAAAAGAAAGGCAATGGATACAGGGGAGTTGTTGAAATCACAAAAGGAAATGAACAGTTTGTGGGTGAATGCAAGGGAGAACAGTTTGTGGATACAATATTTCAAGCAACAATGAAGGCATTCAATCAAAAGAATAATGACGCAGTTCAAATAATAGAGTATCGAAGCCATCAAATCGGAGACATTAGTAAGTCGATGAGTAAAGTAAGTGTTCAAATGAGTTGCAATCATAATCTGTTGGATGCAAAAGCCATTGATGAAGACTATATGAAGGCCTGTATAATGGCCTGTGTCAATGGCGTAAACAAAAGTATATTGCGAAAATAATGTGATTGTAGTATATTTGATAAACAAATCACTATTTTCAAGAGAGAAGGTTTATAGATGTCTGATTCAAATGCAGAAAAAATGAAGAAACTACTAGCTGATAAGAAGGCAAAAGGCAAATTTTTGCAAGATGAGAAAAAAATTGGCTCAGGTAGTGTTGAAAAAAAGAATAAAAACATAGGAAATAGACCTGTTAGAACAAAAAAAATCGGATGATTTTCAGGAGAAATCCATGGTACTTTCAATTAAGAAACCTGAATTATTAATTGTGACGGACAATCAAGGCAATGTTTCATATGGTGGCAAGCAAAGTTGGTATCATTCAAAGTGGGCGGTTGAGGCAGGCTGTGGAGCGACATGCGGATCAAATATTTTGGCATATTTGGGACTGACGAGGGAATGTTTCAGACCGCTATATCATCCAACAGGAATGGGTAAAGAATCCTTTTTAAGTCATATGAATGAGGTTTATCAAGCTATAAAGCCAGGTTTGTTAGGCGTAAATCGTGTAGCTATGTTTGTTAAAGGAATTGACAAATTTGCAAAATCAAGAGGAATTGACCTAAAATGCCATGTCTTGAGTGTTGATTTTTGGACAAAACAGAAAAGGACACGGGAGAAGTTGATTGACTTTGTTCAAATGGCAATCAAGCTGGATTCTCCAATTGCATTTTTGGTTCTTTCAAAAGGAAAAGAAATACAATTAAGTAGTTGGCACTGGGTTACAATTATTGGAGTAGACATTGATAAAGAACATGTCTATGCACATGCACTTGACAATGGAAAGAAAATAAAGTTTGATTTACAGCTATGGTTCTTATCAACAAGAATGCATGGTGGACTAATATATTTTGAACAGAAAAGTGGTTGACAAATGCCACCTAGCTATGTATAATTGCTTAGGTGTGGATAGGAGATTGATATGATAATAAATATTTCGGATCTTCTGACATCAGAAGGAAAAGTAGAACATTTTCAATGTGAATTTGAAGAGACTACAGTTGATTTTTTGATAAAGACTTATTCGCTACAAGATAAGAGCAAAGTTGATATTAAAATTACAAATGTAGAAAAAGGAAAAATTTTAGTTGAAGGTAGTTTTTTAGCAACTGTCAGATCAAAGTGTGATCGTTGCCTAGAAGACACAACATTTCCTCTGAAAATCACTTTCTGTGATGAAATCAGTGAAGAATCCATACATAATTTAGAGTTAGCCGAAGAACATCCCTATATGAAAGCATATCAGTTGGATACAGAAGTTCTAATCGGTAATGAAATTTTGATAAACTGGCCTACTAAAGTTTTGTGCAATTATAATTGTAAAGGAATTTGCAATAAATGCGGTAAAAACTTGAACTTAGGAAACTGTGACTGTGATACATTTGTACCAGACCCTAGGATGGCAGTGATAAAAGATATCTTTAACGCGAATAAGGAGGTGTAACGATGTCTATCTGTCCAAAAAATAAATCTTCTAAAGGTAGAAGAGATAAAAGAAGAGCAAACTGGAAAATGAGCGCTCCAACATTGGTAAAATGTAGCAAATGTGGTGCTTTAATGATGCCACACAGAGTTTGTAAAAAATGTGGATCATACAACAAAAAAGAAATCATTTCAGTTGATTAATATTGAAATTATATGATGTCAATTTTTAAAGCTTTCCGTATACGGAAGGCTTTTTTTCGTGGTGCGCTAAACGGCGCATTTTTTTTATGGGAATTCCTACTTGTTCACAGGATTTACAATCTTTTATCACAAATGAAACATAAAATGGGC
>CAZWNX010000034.1:13561-16066 GCA_964635395.1 uncultured Lachnospiraceae bacterium | reverse complement strand
AGAATCCATTCAGTCATTTATCCAACTAGATCCATATCCCCAATACACAATCTACAATCTTTATTTTGATACATGTGATTATGAGTTCATCTATCATTCTATTGAAAAACCTGTGTATAAAGAAAAGTTGAGGTTGAGAAGTTATGGACCTGTGGATGGAACAGGAAAGGTTTATCTTGAATTAAAGAAAAAATGTGACGGAGTAGTTTTTAAGAGGAGAGTGACGTTAAGTTATGAAGAGGCGATGGCTTATCTTTTGGAGAACAAGTACCCAATAATGGATTGCCAGATCATGAGAGAAATTGATTATGTAAATAGACATTATCAACTCGAACCGAAACTTTTTCTTGCTTATGATCGAATTGCATATTCTGGAATTTTGGATCAGCAGCTAAGAATAACGTTTGACAGAAATATTCGGTATCGGTTTCAACAATGGGATTTAAATAGTGATGATAAAACAATTGAATTATTGAAAGAAGACCAATATTTGATGGAAATCAAAGCACCAAAAGCAATGCCAATCTGGCTTGTAAAAGAATTGTCAAAACAGCAAATTTATCCAGTTTCATTTTCAAAATATGGTGCGATTTACAAGGAGGAAAAGGTATGTTAGAAAGTGTATTTGATTCAAGTGCTATAGTGTCTGAAGTAGTGTCATCTGGGGCGTCATTGCAAGCTATAATAATCTGTTTTGTGGTATCTATTTTATTAGGTGTTGTAATTGCGTTTATTTACCAGAAAACAAGCGAAAAATACTCACATAATTTTATAGTAACACTCGCTGTTTTGCCAATCTTACTTCAAGGAGTTATATTTTTGGTGAACGGAAATCTTGGAACTGGTGTAGCTATTTTGGGCGCTTTTAGTCTTGTGAGATTTCGAACAATTCCGGGAAGTAGCAAAGAAATTGCAGCCATTTTTTTGCAATGACAGTGGGATTATCTATGGGAATGGGGTATGTTTTTTATGCAGTGATGCTTACAGGAATCGTCGGAATTTTGTTCATAGTATTGAAGCGCCTGCATTTTGGTGTGATCCAGGATAAATCTTGCATAGTATGTATTACCGTTCCTGAGAATCTTGATTATGAAACGGTTTTTACCGACCTGCTAGAGAAATACTGCGAACAATATGAACTTGAAAAGACGAAGACTACAAATTTGGGAAGCATGTTTGAGTTGTCATATCGAGTAATTCGGAAAAACGAATATTCACAAAAAGCATTTATTGACGAATTACGGTGTAGAAATGGAAATTTAAGAATTAGTATGGGCAGAATGGACAAAGGAGAATTGACATTATGATATTTGAAATAATTCGAAAATATTGGGTACTCGTTTCACTTATTTTAATACTATGCACGATGATGGTAGGTTGCACACAGGATCAAGAGGGTGGAGATGTAGATAATGACATGAATTTAGAGGTTTCTTCAAATAATTATTCAGTTACGAATATAGAATTGAATGGGAATCAGGCAACAGTCAATGGCAGCGGTGCTGTAATGAAAGAAAACAACTTGGTAATACAGTCGAGTGGAGTATATGAGATAGCGGGTGAACTTACAAATGGTCGTATAATGATTGATTCAAGTGATACAAATGAAGTAACGATTCGTTTGAATGGGGTTAGAATCAGCAATCAAAACGGTGCTGCATTTGTTGAAAAGTCAAGTGCTGGAGTAGTTCTTTTGTTGGCAGAAGAGACAACAAACTATTTTGAAAATACAAATAGTAGTCAAGCGGATACGAATGATGAGGATACCAATGAAGAGAATCTTGAATCACAGGGCGGGATCCTATGCAAGAACAATCTGACAATTGAAGGAACTGGAGATCTCGAGGTTTATTCAAAGACAGGTGATGGAATAAAGAGTAAAGGTGTATTATCAGTAGTTACAGGCAGCATAAAAGTTGAATCGTTAGAGCATGGACTGACTGGAAATGATGGGATGCAGATACTTGGTGGAACAATCGAAATATCTTGCGAAAAGGACGGCTTACATTCAAAAGAAACGATTGAGTTTGCCAACGCAGATTTAAATATTAAGGCAAGCAATGAAGGAATTGAAGCAAAAAAAATTTGGATCAAGAGTGGAAATATTATACTAAATGCAAAGGATGATGGATTGAATGCGGCAGCGGATTCGCAATCGAATAGTGAGTGTGAAATTGTTTTTGATGGTGGAACGATAGCGATTTATGCAGATGGTGATGGAATTGATTCAAATGGAAGTCTTGAAATGAATGGTGGAACAGTATCTGTATATGGTCCAACGACGAATGGAAATGGGGCCCTGGATTATGGAATTGAATTTACGATGAATGGTGGGACGATGGTAGCAATGGGGAGTAGTGGAATGATGCAGTCGATATCGGATACTTCCAAACAATATGGGAACACACAGGTTTTTGGAGAGGGAGAAGACTGTATTCAAAAGGGAGATATCATAAAGATTCAAGATGGCAACGAGACAATTCTTGAAATTGTAGCTCAAAAAGA
>CAZWNX010000034.1:0-13461 GCA_964635395.1 uncultured Lachnospiraceae bacterium | reverse complement strand
GTTGCAGATTTTTGATTATTCTTGATTTTTATGGTCTATTTTAGTATATTATAGTAAGGTTATTAGGCCAAAGAAAAGAAGTATTTCTTTGTCATGGAGGAAGATATGTCAGAATTTGTAAATGTTGCAGTGGATGTTATGGGTGGCGATCATGCCCCAGTGGAGATGGTCAAAGGTGCAGTTGCTGCAATTCATGAAAGCGATAAAGTAAAAGTATTTTTGCTTGGAGACGAAGATATAATCAAGAAAGAATTAGAAAATTATCAATATAATCAAAATCAGTTGGAGATTGTAGATGCAAAAGAAGTGATTGAGACATCTGAGCCACCAGTGAATGCAATTCGCAAAAAGAAAGATTCAAGCATTGTCAAAGGAATGGGACTCGTAAAAAGTGGGGACTGTGATGGGTTTGTGTCAGCAGGAAGTACAGGAGCCATTTTGGTAGGTGGACAGGTATTAGTTGGACGTATTAAAGGCGTTGAACGAGCGCCTTTAGCACCACTTATTCCAACGAAAGACGGGGTTGCCTTATTGATTGATTGTGGCGCCAATGTGGATGCGAGGCCGTCACATTTGCTTCAGTTTGCCAAAATCGGTTCCCTGTATATGAAAGATGTAATCGGAATTGATAATCCGAGAGTTGCAATTGTTAATATTGGGGCTGAAGAAGAAAAGGGTAATGCGTTAGTTAAGGAAACATTCCCACTTCTTAAAAGTGCACCTGAAATCAATTTTATTGGAAGTATTGAAGCAAGAGATATTCCGGCAGGTGCGGCAGATGTCATTGTTTGTGAAGCGTTTGTAGGAAATGTTATTTTGAAACTTTATGAAGGCGTTGGTAATACATTGATTCAAAAGGTTAAAGAGGGGATGATGTCTTCACTACAAAGTAAAATAGGGGCTTTACTTGTTAAGAAAGCATTGAAGAAAACACTTAAAAACTTCGACTTAGAACAATATGGTGGAGCTCCACTACTTGGTTTAAATGGATTAGTTGTAAAAACACATGGAAGTTCTAAAGCAAATGAAATTAAGAACTCAATTTTACAATGCATTGTTTTTAAACAACAAAAGATTAGTGAAAAAATCGCAAAACAGATGTCTTTGCAAGAATAGAGGGGAAAGAATGGAATTTCAAATTTTGCAAAAAGTAATTGCACAGATACTCAGTGTTGATCCAAGTGAAATCAGGCCAGAAACAACATTTGTAGATGATTTAGGAGCAGATTCTCTAGATGTATATCAAATTGTCATGGGTATTGAAGAAGAATTTGACATTGAATTATCTGCGCAGGATGTTGAAAAAATCAATACAATTGAAGAAGCTGTAAGACTAATAAAGCAATCAAAATAGAAAAGATAAAATCCCTATATGAGGGGTTTTTTCCGTTTGATTTTAAGGGAGAAGAAGTGAATATTACCATTCAATTGAAAGCATTTGAAGAATCGATAGAATATCAGTTCCAAAACAGGGAATTGTTGATCCAAGCACTCACACATAGTTCCTATGCGAATGAGCAGAAGTTAGTGAAATCAAAAAACTATGAGCGCATTGAATTTCTAGGAGATGCTGTTTTGGAATTGGTTTCAAGTGAGTTTTTGTATGAAAAATACCCTGATATGTTAGAAGGGCAGTTAACCAAGAAGAGAGCAATGGCAGTTTGTGAGATGGCCCTTGCAGATGTTGCAAAAGAAATTTATCTGGGCGATTATTTATTACTTGGTAAGGGCGAGGAAAGTACTGGTGGAAGGAATCGGGATTCGATCATTGCAGATTGTATCGAAGCGATTATTGGAGCGATATACTTGGATTCGGGTTTAGATCAAGCTAAAAAATTTATTCATCGCTTTATACTAAGTGATTTTGAAAAAAAGCAATTGTTTTATGATGCTAAATCAACATTGCAAGAATTAGTTCAAAGAAATAAAGATGGGGACTTAAATTATGATTTAGTGGAAGAATCTGGGCCCGATCATGAGAAGACATTTGTGACTCAAGTTATTGTTAAGGGTGAAGTGATTGGTGTTGGATATGGAAAATCAAAAAAAATGTCAGAACAAAGTGCAGCTTATGATGCATTACTAAAAATGCAGAATAAATATAGTGAGCAGGTGTAATATGTATTTAAAAAGTATAGAGGTACATGGTTTCAAATCATTTGCAAATAAAATACATTTTCAATTTCATAATGGAATCACTTGTATTGTGGGACCAAATGGAAGTGGAAAAAGTAATGTTGCAGACGCAGTGAGATGGGTTTTGGGAGAACAAAGAATAAAGCAACTAAGAGGGGCATCGATGCAGGATGTCATTTTTTCGGGTACAGAAAATCGAAAAGCCCAAGGGTATGCGTATGTTGCAATCACACTTGATAATAAAGATCATTCGCTTGCCATTGACTATGAAGAAGTGACTGTTGCAAGAAGAATCTATCGATCTGGTGAAAGTGAATACTTAATCAATGGAACTCCTTGCAGGTTAAAAGATGTCAATGAGTTATTTTATGATACTGGAATTGGAAAAGAAGGTTATTCTATTATTGGGCAGGGTCAAATTGACAAAATTTTGAGTGGAAAGCCAGAAGAGCGAAGAGAATTATTTGATGAAGCTGCTGGAATCGTAAAATTCAAAAGAAGAAAAAGTGCGGCAATCAAAAAATTAGAAGATGAAAAGTTGAATCTTTTACGCGTGACAGATATTTTGAAGGAGTTAGAAAAGCAGATTCATCCTTTAGAAAAGCAATCAGAAGTCGCAAAAATATATCTCAAAAAAAGAGAAGCATTAAAATCAATTGATGTAAACATGTTTTTACTTGACAATCAAAGCATGAAAGCTCAATTAGATGATTTTATTGAAAAATACAACATTGTGAATCAAGATTTAGAAGATGCGAAGTATCGATATTTGCAGATGAAACAAGAGCATGAATATATGCAGCAAGAGGTAGAAACTCTCGAAGAACGTATTTTAGAAGAGCGAACAAAACTATCAGACACCTCAGTTTTACGTGGAAAACTTGAGGGCGAAATCAATGTATTGAAGGAGCAGATTAATTCTGCAAAAGAAAGTGAAGAGCATTTACAAACCAGACTTATTTCATTGCAAGCGGGTATAGACGAAAAGACTGTTGAAAAGGAATCGATGCTTTCACAGAAAACAGATTTTGATAAACAATTAGATGATTCTATGCAAAAAAGTCAGATTGCAAAAGCTGCACTAGATGAAGTTCTAGCGAAGATTCAAACCATCAATCAAGAAATTGAGGATGGTAAGAGTTCCATTATCCAAGCGTTAAATGACCGTGCAACCATCAAGTCAAAAATTAGCCGTCTGGAATCCATGATTGAGCAGATGAATATTCGTAAATCCGAGTTGTATGGTAAAATTTTGCAAGCAAAGTCCCATGGAGAAGAACAGGAAGAATATATTCAAAAACTTTCAAGTGATTTTGAGAAAGTGAGTAAGGAAATTACGGAGTATAATTTTCGTCAAAGTCAGTTAGAAGAAAAGAACCATGAGTTGACGGATGTATTATCTCAAAAAGATTCAAAGTTAAGAGATACGCAGGTGATGTACCATCAAGAAAAATCTAAGTTAGATACTTTGAAAAACTTAACTCAGCGTTATGAGGGTTATGGAAGTAGTATCAAAAAGGTGATGGAGCAAAAGGAATCCAATAAAGGTATTATAGGTGTAGTCGCTGATATTATTGCGACACAGTCTAAATATGAAACTGCAATTGAAATTGCACTCGGTGGAAATATTCAAAATATTGTTACGGAAGATGAAGAGACAGCGAAAGCGATGATTCGTTTTCTAAAAGATAATAAATCTGGGAGAGCAACCTTTCTACCCCTAACAAGTATTACGAATCCACAAGAGTTTAAAACACCTGAAGTCCTTAAGGAACCAGGTGTATTAGGCATGGCCGATGAGTTGGTACAGGTATCAAAGAAGTATAAGAATGTTGCCAAGGCAATGTTAGGCAGAATAGTAGTAGTTGATCATATTGATCAGGCAGTTAAGATTGCCAAAAAATATGATTATGGTGTTCGAATGGTTACATTAGAGGGTGAGCTTTTGATTCCAGGTGGCGCAATCTCAGGAGGTACATTCAAAAATGCAAGTAATTTACTTTCTAGAAGACGAGAAATGGAAGAATTGGAAGGTAAAGTAGAGAGTGCACTTCATCTTGTGGACCAATTATTGGATGAAATCGAACAAACAAAAGAGGAAAGAACACAAATAAGAAAAGAGATTGAATCCGTAAAGTCACAGCTACAGGATAAATTCATTGAGCAAAATACCGCACGAATGAACGTGATCAAGGCACAAGAAAAGAGAGAAGAAGCAAGTCATGGAATTGAGCGCTTACAATTTGAGCAAGAAGAATTGGTTCAAAATATGGAATCGTCAATCAACGAAAAAGAGCTGATTGCACAAGAATTGGTTCAAAGTGAAGAGAACGAAAAGAAAATGAGCGAGAGAATTCTTTACTTACAGGAATCATTAGATGAACTTAGAAAAGTTGAGTATGTGGAAGGGGATAAATTATCAGAATTTGACTTAGAAGCTGAAAAATTGTTGCAACAAAAAGGCTTCCTTCAGACCAATCTTGAGAGAATTGAACAAGAGGTGGATAAGTTCATTGTTGAGTTAAATCAAATTAATCAAAAAATGGATCAAAATCAAGCTGACAAATTAGACCGTCAAAATAAAATAGCAGAAATTGAAAAAACGATTTTGGCATCTCATGAAGTTCAGGGAGATGCTGAGGTTTCGCTGAAAAATGATATTGAAAGAAAAGATGAACTAAATAGAAAATTGAAAAATTTCATTCGGGAATTAGAAGAAATTTCAGAGAGAAATAACATTTTAGATAAAGAAGTTTTTCGTATTCAAGGGCAGCGTGAAAAATTAGAGGAAGGTATTAGTGCTCGAATTAATTACATGTGGGATGAATATGAAATTACATTAAGTGATGCTTTTGGAATGAAAGTGGATGAGATGTCGGATTTGTCTAAGCTCAAAAAAGAAGCCTCAAAGCTGAAGGATGAAATTAAGAAATTAGGCGATGTGAATGTAAATGCGATTGAAGACTTTAAGAATCTAATGGAACGTTATGGGTTCCTAAAGACCCAACATGATGATTTGATTGAGGCTGAGAAAACGCTTCAAGGAATCATTGAAGAATTAGATCAATCCATGAGAGCACAGTTTATGGAGAAGTTTGGTGAAATAGGCAAGGAATTTGATAAAGTGTTTAAAGAGTTGTTTGGAGGAGGAAAAGCGACGCTTGAACTGATGGAAGAGGAAGACATACTCGAAGCTGGAATTCGAATTGTTGCCCAGCCACCGGGCAAAAAGTTGCAGAATATGATGCAATTATCCGGTGGAGAAAAGGCATTGACAGCGATTTCTTTGTTATTTGCCATTCAAAATTTGAAGCCATCTCCATTTTGTCTATTGGACGAAATTGAAGCGGCACTTGACGAGAGTAATGTGGGAAGGTTTGCAAAATACCTTCATAAATTAACGAAGCATACTCAATTCATTGTGATTACGCATAGACGTGGTACAATGGAAAAAGCGGATTGCCTATACGGAATTACCATGCAAGAAAAAGGTGTATCTGCCTTGGTTAGTGTTAATTTAATGGAAAAAGAGCTAGCATAGGGACTAGGCTGTTATACGATCTCTAAAGGACTTTTGGGAGGAAAATGCAAGTGTCAGAAGAAAAAGTAGGTTTTTTTAAGCGATTAAAACAGGGATTAACAAAGACGCGCAATCAGATCGTGTCTGGAATTGATTCGGTGTTTAGCAAATTTTCTAGTATTGACGAAGAGTTTTATGAAGAGATTGAAGAAATCTTAATCATGGGAGATATTGGAATAAATGCCACAAAAGATATTATTGATGATTTAAAAAAGCAAGTGAAAGAACGGCATATTAAAGAACCTATCGAGTGCAAACAAATTTTAATTGAGAGCATGAAAAGTAATATGTATGTATCAGAAACGGCATATCGATTTGAACATGAACAGGCAATTATTTTAGTTATTGGAGTGAATGGAGTTGGAAAAACAACATCAATTGGTAAATTGGCCGGCAAATTAAAAGATATGAACAAGAAGGTTTTGATTGCTGCCGCGGATACATTTCGTGCAGCTGCTGTAGAGCAGTTAGAAGAGTGGGCAAGGCGTGCGAACGTAGATATTGTTGCAGGAAAAGAGGGATCTGATCCGGCGAGTGTAATCTATGATGCTGTGAGTGCAGCAAAAGCGAGAAAAGTAGACGTATTATTGTGCGACACAGCAGGACGACTTCATAACAAGAAGAATTTGATGGAAGAATTGAAAAAAATCAATCGAATTATTGATAAAGAATTTCCAGGAGTATATAGAGAAAATTTGGTTGTTTTGGACGCGACAACAGGGCAGAATGCGCTAAATCAAGCGAAAGAATTCAAAGAAGTCTGCGATTTAACAGGAATTATCCTTACAAAAATGGATGGAACTGCAAAGGGAGGGATTGCTGTTGCAATTCAGTCACAATTAAAGGTTCCTGTAAAATATATTGGTGTTGGAGAAACGATTGAAGATCTTCAGAAATTTGATTCCAATCAATTTATCGATGCATTGTTCGATGTTACATTGACGGATGAAGTGGTATTATAGTGATATTGGGATGATATCTCAAAGAGAGAAAGAAGGCATATAATGAGTGAAATGTTAACCATGGAAAAATTTTACGAAGCTGCAGAAAAAGTAAAAGATGTTACCTTGCCAACGGATTTGGTCTATAGCGAGTATTTTAGCCAGATTTGTAATAATGAGGTTTATCTAAAACCTGAGAATATGCAGTTTACAGGTGCCTATAAGGTCAGGGGTGCATATTATAAGACGAGTACATTGACAGAAGAAGAGCGCCAAAAAGGAATTATCACTGCATCGGCAGGAAATCATGCGCAGGGAGTTGCATTAGCAGCAAAACGATTTGGAGTACGTGCTGTGATTGTAATGCCAACGACCACTCCACTAATTAAAGTGAATCGTACGAAAAGTTATGGAGCGGAAGTTGTGTTGTATGGGAATGTATACGATGAGGCTTGTAATTACGCATATGAACTTGCAAATGATCAGGGTTTAACATTTATTCATCCATTTGATGATTTGGCTGTTGCAACAGGACAGGGAACAATTGGAGTTGAAATTATCAAACAACTTCCGGATGTGGATTGCATTTTGGTTCCAATCGGAGGAGGAGGCTTAGCAGCAGGTATTTCTGTTTTCGCTAAATTGATCAATCCTTCCATCAAGGTGATTGGAGTTGAGCCAGAAGGCGCTAATTGTATGCAAGAATCCCTTAATATGGGAAAAGTAATAACACTTAACAATGTCAATACAATTGCGGATGGTACTGCGGTAAAAACACCAGGAGTTAAAATTTTTCCTTATGTACAAGAAAACATTGATAAAGTCATTACAGTAAGCGATGCAGATCTAGTAGTTGCGTTCTTAGATATGGTAGAAAATCATAAAATGGTTGTAGAGAACTCCGGATTACTAACAGTTGCGGCTTTAAAACAATTGGAATTCACTGGCAAGAAAGTGGTTTCCATTTTAAGCGGTGGGAATATGGATGTTATCACGATGTCATCGGTTGTTCAACAGGGTCTGATATTTAGAGATCGTATATTCACAGTATCCGTATTGTTGCCAGATAAGCCTGGTGAACTATGTCGCGTAGCGCAAATTATTGCAAATGAAAATGGAAATGTCATTAAGTTAGATCATAATCAGTTTGTTACCACCAATCGAAATGATGCGGTAGAATTACGCATTACATTAGAAGCATTTGGTACGGAACACAAAAAAACGATTATGGATGCATTGACACAGCATAATTATCGACCAAAAGTTGTAAGGACGAATATTTAGAACAAACAAATTTACGTAATCAAATAGAAAACAAAAATTGTGTCAAGAAAAAACACTTGACACAATTTTTGTTTTGTAATAAACTAATCAAGTGTTAGTCAAAAAATCAATAAGGTTGATACTATGGAAAAGATTGTAGAGCAAGGAATATTGTATGATTTTTATGGTGAATTATTGACGAAACATCAGCGTGCCATATACGAGGACTTTATTTTTGAGAATTTTTCGTTAGCAGAAATTGCCGCGAGAGAAGGAATTAGCAGACAGGGCGTACATGATTTGATTAAACGCTGTGACAAAGCATTACTTCAATACGAAGAGACGCTTGGGTTGTTTAAGCGGTTTGAGTCGGCGAAAAATAAAATTAAGCAGATTAATATACTAACTAATCAAGATGAAATAAAAAAACTGACACAGGAACTATTAGAGGAATTATAGATGGCATTTGAAAGCTTAACTGAAAAACTACAGAATGTTTTTAAGAATTTGAGAAGCAAGGGTCGTTTAACAGAAGAAGATGTAAAAGTTGCATTAAAGGAAGTTCGACTAGCTTTACTAGAAGCAGATGTTAATTTTAAAGTTGTTAAAGAATTTATTAAAAATGTAGAAGCAAGAGCTGTTGGTAGTGATGTATTAAATGGTTTGAATCCTGGACAGATGGTTATCAAGATCGTAAATGAAGAGATGACCGCATTAATGGGTAGCGAGACAACAACCGTTGCATTTGAGCCAGGAAAAGCAATTACAGTCATTATGATGTGTGGGCTTCAGGGTGCAGGTAAAACAACAACAACTGCAAAACTTGCTGGTAAATTCAAACTATTAGGGAAAAAGAGTTTGCTAGTTGCCTGTGATATTTATCGTCCAGCAGCAATCAAACAGTTACAAGTGAATGGTGAACAGCAAAAAGTGGATGTATTTACGTTGGGCGACGGAGTTAAACCTGTTGAAATAGCGAAACAAGCAATCGAGTATGCTCAGAAGAATGGACATAATGTTGTGATTTTAGATACAGCAGGACGTTTACATATAGATTCTGATATGATGGCAGAATTGCAAGATATCAAAAGAGAAATCAGTGTACACCAGACATTTTTGGTTGTCGATGTAATGACTGGTCAAGATGCAGTCAATGTATCGAAAGAATTTGATGAGAAAATTGGAATTGATGGAGTAATCATTACCAAAGTGGATGGTGATTCAAGAGGTGGAGCTGCATTATCGGTTAAAGCAGTTACTGGAAAGCCAATTTTATATGCCGGTATGGGAGAAAAATTATCGGATTTGGAGCAGTTTTATCCAGACCGAATGGCAAGTAGAATATTGGGTATGGGAGATGTATTAACGCTGATTGAAAAGGCGCAGGCTTCCATTGATATAGATGCTGATAAAGAACGTGAAATGGCTCAAAGGATGAAAAAGGGTAAATTCGATTTTGAAGATTACCTTGAGTCTATGAAACAAATGCGTAAAATGGGAGGATTGTCTGCAATTCTTGGAATGATGCCAGGAATGGGCGTAAAAAGCTCGGATCTTGAGGGAATGGTGGATGAAAAACAGATATCCAGAATGGAAGCCATTGTTTTATCAATGACACCAAAAGAAAGACAAAATCCAAAGCTATTAAATCCAAGTCGCAAACATCGTATTGCTAAAGGTGCAGGTGTTGATATAGCGGTTGTGAATCGATTTATAAAGCAATTTGAACAAAGTCAGAAAATGATGAAACAAATGCCTGGATTAATGGGCAAGGGAATGGGAAAAAAGGGACGAGGTAGATTTCCTTTTTAACATAAAAAAATAATTTACGAGGTGAACAACATGGCAGTAAAAATCAGATTAAGAAGAATGGGTCAAAAGAAAGCTCCTTTTTATAGAATCGTGGTAGCTGATTCAAGATCCCCAAGAGATGGAAAATGTATCGATGAAATCGGAACATATGATCCAAGCACAGAACCAAGCACATTTAAAGTAGACGAAGAAGCAGCTAAAAAATGGCTTGCAAGTGGAGCTCAACCTACAGAAGTAGTTGGCAAATTATTCAAAGTAGCTGGAATTACAAAATAATCCAACGCTTTTGCACTACATTTGGAGGTGGACAATGAAAGAGTTAGTTGAAGTAATTGCAAAAGCTCTTGTGGAAAATCCTGGAGAAGTTGTTGTGAATGAAAAAACACAAAATAACACGATTATATTAGAACTTCATGTGGCACCTTCTGACATGGGAAAAGTAATCGGGAAACAGGGTAGAATCGCAAAAGCAATTCGTACAGTTGTGAAGGCAGCTTCACTCAGCGAAAATAAGAAAGTAGATGTAGAAATCATCTAAAAAGTAGGGATAACGAAGGTTGTCCCTCTTTTAACATGTAAAAGAATGTATGGAGAATAATAATGGACCAAAATATACTTCAGGTAGGTGTAATTACATCAACACACGGGCTTAAAGGCGAAGTCAAGGTGTTTCCCACAACGGATGATGTAAAACGATTTGAGAAACTCAAAACAGTTCACATGATTCAAGGAGAAACAAAAAAACAGCTAACGGTTGAACGTGTGAAATATTTCAAGCAGTTTGTGATCCTTAAGTTTAAGGAATTTTCGGATATCAACGAAGTGTTAGGATATCAAAAAGCTGGATTATATGTAACGAGAGAAGAGGCAATACCTTGCGAAGATAATGAGTACTATATAGCAGATCTAATCGGGATAAAAGTTTTATTAGAGGATCAGTCTTATTTCGGATTATTAACAGATGTTTTATTGACGGGTGCAAATGATGTTTATGATATTGAACGAGAAGATAATTCCCATGTATATGTTCCGGCAATTTCGGACTGTATTCTAAGAGTCGATATAGAAAAAAGAGAGATGGTTATTCATTTATTAGATGGATTAATCGATTAATTTAAGTCGATCGAAGTTTGAATAATTTGTAAAATGTAATGAGTGGGAGGAATTATGAATCTATGAAATTTCATATACTAACCCTGTTTCCGGAAATCATTCAAGATAGTATTAAAATAAGCATTGTTGGTAGAGCAATACAACAAGGCTTAATTTGCGTAAATACTGTAAATATCAGGGATTTTACAGTGAATAAACACAAGAAAGTTGATGATTACCCATATGGCGGAGGTGCTGGAATGTTGATGCAGGCACAACCGATTTATGATGCGTATTGTTCTCTTTTTGATCCGGCGAGTAAGCACTCAGAGTGTGATGGACAGGTGAAACGAGTGGTCTATGTAACTCCTCAGGGTGAAACATTTACACAGGAAAAAGCGAGAGAACTTTCGAATGAAGAAGAATTAGTAATCTTATGTGGTCATTATGAAGGAATCGATGAACGTGTTTTAGAGGAAATTGTTACAGACTATATCTCGATAGGCGATTATGTACTAACAGGTGGAGAACTTCCGGCACTTGTTATGATTGACGCAATTTCCAGGTTAGTAGGTGGTGTTCTCAATAATGACGATTCGACAGAATTTGAGTCTTTTCAAGATCATTTATTAGAATACCCTCAATATTCAAGACCAGAAGAATGGAATGGGAAGAAAGTTCCGCCAATACTTTTATCGGGACATCATGAGAATATTGAAAAATGGAGAAAAGAACAATCAATTCAGCGGACAAAAGAAAGAAGACCGGACTTATATGAAAAATGGAGGGGAAGCCACAATCATGATTAGTGCATTGCATTTGAAGAAGCAATTTGTTAAAACAGTTGCGAAAGATAAGAAAAATAAGAAAAGTTCAAAAGTAGAATTTTATGCAGTCAACGATATTAGCATTCAGGTTTCAAAGGGGGAAATATTAGGGGTTTTAGGACCTAATGGAGCTGGTAAAACAACACTTCTTAGAATGCTCGCCACCATTATGGAGCCAACGAGTGGAAGCGTTAGCATTTCAACAAAGGATAATGTACAAATCACAGATCCTGTAAAAGTGAAGCAAGAAATCGGATATTTATCTGGTAATACAAAATTATATCATCGTCTTAGTGTGCGTGAAATGCTTAGAATGCTTGGTGAAATATATGGGATAGAGAAAAGTGAGTGTGAAGAGCGTATTGATCAGATTTCTAAACTGCTTGATATGGAAGATTTTTGTGATAATAGAATTGAACGATTATCAACAGGACAAACTCAAAGGGCTTCAATCGCAAGATGCCTGATTCATAATCCGAGTGTGTATATTTTTGATGAGCCAACCTTAGGACTTGACATCATTAGTTCAGATGCCATTATTCATTTTATGAAAAAGCAAAAAATGGAGGGGAAAACGGTTATCTATTCAACGCATTACATGGAGGAAGCACAGTTTTTATGTGACCGTGTTATCATGATTTATCAAGGCAAAATAATTGCTTCAGGTACTCCGGATGAAATCATGCAAAACACCAATACCTCAAATCTTAGAGAGGGATTTCATCAAACACTAAAGAATTATGGGGAGGGTGAACATGAAGACGAAAAGATTAAAAGCCTTATTTAAAAAAGAAATCATTGATATATTCAGAGATAAGAAAACAATTTTCATGATGTTAGTACTCCCATTGCTGTTATATCCCCTTTTAATGATTGGTATGGCTCTATTAATGTCGGCAATTACCGCGAATCAGGCACAAACAGTCTACAAAGTGTCCTATGAGAATTTGGAACAAACACAGATTTCAAAAATCGAAGATACGTTTGAAGATGATTCGATGAAGTACAAATTTAAAATTGTATCTTCTGATAATCCTCAAGATGATTTGCAAAATAAAAAAATTGATTGTTACATTTCCGTTAAGAAAAATGAAGGTAAGAACGTCTTTACAATGAACTACTTATCTGCAAGTGAAACATCAAGAAATGCACTGGGTGCTATTAGTGAAGCACTGAAAATCTATCAAGAGGATATAAGACGTCAGAAAATAGAAGCGTTAGGAATGGATGCTGATGAAGTATTAAATTCTATTCAAGTGGACGATAAGGATTATTCTACAAAAGAAGAGTCCGTTGGCTTTCTTCTAGGAACGATTATTCCATTTTTTGTCATTATAAGTATTTTGTTAGGGGCTATTTATCCTGCAATTGATGTTACTGCTGGTGAGAGAGAACGTGGAACACTAGAAACACTACTAACATTACCGGTTTCTAATTTTGAGATGATTATGAGCAAGTTTTTGGCGGTAGCCGTGATATCGTGTATAACCGCAGTATTAAATATTTTGTCAACAGGTGCATCGATGCTATTCATGGTTAATATTATGGCGGGAAGTGTATCGGACAGCGTTATGAAACTTAATATGGATATTCATACATTTTTACCAGCCATTCTATTTTTAGTGATTGTTATTATTGCATTTGCACTCTTTATGACTGCGATTTGTATGTGTGTCTGTATTTTTGCAAAAAGTTTTAAAGAAGCAAATAATTATATTACTCCAGTTATGCTGATTGTTATGTTTGCAGGGTATTCTACGATGATACCGAAAGTGGAATTGACTTCTGCAACTGCAGCTATTCCAGTTGT
>CAZWNX010000033.1:9156-20166 GCA_964635395.1 uncultured Lachnospiraceae bacterium | reverse complement strand
ATTATGTTGGGAGAGTGTTTTTGATGAAAATGAAACTATTTACAGTGATAATGTTGGTTGTGCTTTTTAGTGTTTCGGGATGTGGAAAAACTGATGAAAAAAATTATGGAGCAGAAATTGATGTGAAAGAATCAAATAAGTCTAGTGTTGAATATGATGTTGATAATCTTTTGAGGGAACAGAAAATTGTATTTATCATGTCGGTATCTTCTTATTCGGAGCCATATGTCGAAGGATATTTTATTGACACAAAAGGGAAAAAGCATATTTACGGATTGTATGAACATTCGCCGTTTGAATCGATTGAAAAAGAGTATGCCTATCTTCTGGAACATTATGATGAATTTGAGTCGGTAGATTTTTTTGATGATACAACTTTGAGAAATTGTACGGAATATTTGTATCATGTTAATATTGATTCTGAGCTTAAGACAGAAGGAACAGCTATCATGGATTTTCCGTTAAAGCAATTATATGGAATCCGGGTGATAGATGGTCATGAAGAGTTTGTTTTCCTTGGCTCCGAAACAGGTATTACAGAGAGCCTTGATGACCCATCAGCGGTTCATATTTTTGAAGAATTTGGTGATACATGGTATTTGCTAAGATAAATCTGTATTTGGGGTATAAACAAGAACAAAGAGACTAGGGATTGTTGTAAACTCTATTGTTTGGCAAACATACACTTACTCTCATCTAACCAAGCCTGAAACTCGTCAAGACTAATTTGCCCATCTTCACACAGCTTACGCTTTTTCCGGGCAGTTTTGCTCCATTCGGTAAATTCTTTTTTGGAAATATAATGAGTACGTTTTCTGGAGTCCATCCGGCGGTATGCTTTTGTGTACGCCTGATGGATTTCGTCATTTTCGTGCTTTTTGGCAAAGGTGTTGATGGCACCGACTTCCTTGCAGGTTTTGCCGCTGGCGGTATCAACACGTTCACAGTATTCGCTGTCAGATCTGCCGGAAGGGATAAAGAATCTGCCACAGTTCTTGCACTGCTTGTACAGTACATTTCCCTTGGCAAGATACATAAATTCGTAGCGGAACCAGTCCTGTACAGAGTTAATGTCGTAGACCTCTCTGACAGGCATATTTTCGTCGATGATTTTGTTTACCACATCAAGGTGATTAAATGCATGAACACCAATAGGCATAAGGTGGGTATTGAAGCTTGTACTGGTATAGGTATCACGCATATTGTCCTTGGATTCCATGAGATAGAGATACTGCAAGGTATCATACTCTGCAAACAGTTTGTCTTTCATCAGGAGCATATCAAAATCGCTCTGCAATAAATCTTTCTGGTAATCTAAAAATGCTGCGGTCATGCGTATGCCGTAGTTAATAAATTCTGCAATGTCATACAAACCACCGTCTTCTTCCGGCATGAGAATGTCGGTATCTTCATCGTAATAAAAAGCATCTCCTAAGATTTTTTTGTAATGCTCCAATGCAATGATCGGATAAAAGTTATACACAAACAGCTCCGTTACATACTGGAGAAAACAGCAGTTTACAAGGAACAGGAAAAAGTTGGCGTTGTGGAGCGCTGCCAGTGTGGAGTCTACGGCTGTTTTTGTTATGTCTGTAAAATCAAAGTGGATGATTCCGTCTGCGTCCGGTGTGGAAGCCTTCTGTTCAATCAATGTAGTGATGTTCTCAGACATATTTTTCATATATGCAACGATATCATTTGTTTCCAGTGCAATAAAATCCAAGATACTTGTTCCGGCAGGGTATTCCTTTAATACCTGAAACTGTTCGCTTAAAGCAATCCGGTAGTAGGATGTCTTGTTTTCGTCATAGGTGTATCCGATAGGGAAGTGGCACAGCACAGAGTGTGCTTCTTCCATCTTTTTATCAATCTGTGCAATGCATGTTTCAGACAAATGTCCCTTTGTAATTATCTCTTCCGTGGATAAATGTGCATATCCAAGTGTATCTTTTATCGTTTCAAAATTCTCATAAATGCCCATAATATCAGCCTTTCTCAATATCAAATCTTATTTTTTGTTTTAGCGAAAATCGTTATTCTGCTAAAAATAGAATAGCGATTATCAATACGATTTATAAAAATAATAGTTGAAATGTTGGAAACTGTCAACTATAATTAAAAACGAAAATAGAAAATACAACAGAGATTTTCGTCAAACAACACCTCGTGACTACGTCACAGGTTCGCGGCAGTCGGCAAATGGCTGAATGTAAACATTCGCCACTTGCCTCGTTGCTACCGCGGAAATAGCTGCTTATGAAGAACAACAGACTTACGCCAAGACTCCGGCAGATTACCGGACGAGCGAAGATACAATGACACTTCCGTAAAGGGTGGGAGAGGATCTTGAGCAGAAGAGGCCCACGCAGACTGTGACAGAAAGGTTGACACAGTGGCTGTAAGGTTACCTGCAACGGTAACATTCTTCATAAGGTGAACAGCAAACTTCCTTTTCACAGATGTTTCGTAAGGTAAGATGCAAAAAATCAAATGAATTTCCTTAGGATACTTTTGCCTTTTACCTTACGGAACATGGGAATTCAAATCTTTTACTTTATCCAGTGTATGTGAGAAAGTGGCATCAGGGTCAGGGCACAGCCAGACGGACGAGGAGTGCGTTACCGCCCAAACCGGAGGAATCGAAAAGTTTATAAATCTTCGATTGCCAGCCGGGAGATTTTGATGTATAATCTGACTCACAGGTTGCAGGTGGTTGAATCTTCCACCATAAAAAAGATACCGTAACTGATAACGCCGGATTACCGGAGCCGACAGGGAGCCCAGCCAGCCGAGTGTCGGATTTATGCAGCCTTAAAACTGAATAAGTTTGTATGTAAAGCAATAGTGAGTGCGAGAGAATAATAAAGATGCACATTTGATTAAGTGACCGCTTTTCATGGCAGACAGAGTAAAAGAAGCAGATACCCGTTATCTGTTTTGATAGCAGTATACCTTTCGGAAACTTTTATGACAGTTTCCGGGGATGTATACGCAGGAAGACTCTGATGCCATGAAGGCGGTCTTTCTGCGTTTCACAATGAATGTTAGGTGAACACGGAGGAAGTTAGATAGATGGACAAACTGATGGAACAACAAGCTGTCAGTGAGGCAACAGAAGATATAAAGAGTTGTAAGATTGCCGGGGATATGAACACCACACAGTATGGGGAATACAAGGTAATTAGCACATTTTCGGATACCGGTGAGAGTATCACGGATTTATTGTCAGCCTATATCGACAGGGTTGCTTCACTGAAATATTAAGAGATTAAGATAACGGTGGCACATGGGGTGCCACCGGGAAAGGATTTGATTGTATGAATGATAAGATATACCGTGCCTGTGCCTATCTTCGTCTTTCAAGGGAGGATGAGGATAAACGTGGAGGCTTGGATGAAAGTAACAGTATCAAAAGCCAGCGTATGATGATTGAAAACTTTGTGCATGGGCTTCCGGATGTAGAGCTTGTGAGGGAGGTCTGTGATGACGGTTTTTCCGGTACGGATTATGAAAGACCTGCTTTTCAAGAAATGATTGCCATGGTGGAAAGGGGAGAGATTGACTGCATTATTGTAAAGGATTTATCCAGACTTGGAAGGGAATCCATTGGTGCAGGCAATTATATCCAGAATTATTTTCCTAAGAAGAATGTCAGGTTCATTGCCATCAATGACCATTATGACAGCCTTACGGCAAACAGTAGTGACAAATATATGATTGTACCCGTGAAAAACTTTGTCAATGAAAGCTATTGCAGGGATATTTCCATAAAATCCCGCAGTAACCAGCAGGCAAAGCGGATGAATGGGGAGTATATCGGTGCTTTTGTCTGCTACGGGTATCGTAAGGATGAGCAGGATAAGAATAAAATTGTGCCGGATGAAGAGGCGGCAAGGGTGGTGCAGGATATTTTTGCTTGGAAGCTGATGGGACTTAGTGCCAATTCCATTGCACAGAAGCTCAATGAAAGGGGAACTCTTTCTCCTGCGGAGTATAAGAAAGCAAGCGGTGTCAAGTACAAGACCAGCTTTCAGCGTAATCCGGAGGCTAAGTGGACACCGAAAGCAGTTTTACGCATACTGTCTAATGAGATTTATATCGGGGTGTTGGAACAGGGGAAGCGTGAAAAGGTAAGTTACAAGGTTAAAAAGACCATTGAAAAGCCGAAATCTGCATGGGTGAGGGTGGAGCATAATCATACACCCATCATAGCGGAAGCGGATTTTAAGGCGGTGCAGGAACTGTTAAAAAGGGATACCAGAGCAGAAAAAGCCATGACGGAGCCGAAGCTTTATGCAGGACTTGTCTTTTGCGGGGATTGTGGCAGAGGAATGGTCAGCAGAAAGGTGACTTATAAGGATACCGTGAATGAGTATTATATTTGTTCCGGGTATAACAGAGGTAGGGAGTGTACCCGTCACAGTATTAAGGTGGATGTATTAAATGAGATTGTGCTTGGGGAAGTGAAAAAGTATGTGAAACAGCTTACGGATACAAAGAAGCTGTTGGCTATTCTGGACGAGAAGCAGATTCATTTTGAGGAAGCCTTAAACCGTGATAAGGAGATTGCCAAGCTTCGGGAAAAGGAGCAGGAATACAGTGCCATGAAGACATCCCTTTATGCAGATTTGCAGGAGAAACTTATTACGCAAGAGCAGTTTAATCGCTATCGTGAGATTTACAGTAACAAGCTTGCAGAGATTGCACAGGCGATTAAGGTACAGGAAGCAACCGTGAAATCTATTTATGAAAACGGAATAGCAGCAGGGCAGTGGCTGGATGATTTTCGTGAAAATATGGAGATAGAGAAGCCGGACCGTATGCTTTTGATTTCTCTGATAGATAAGATTCTGGTGTATGAGGATAAGACGGTTGAGATTGTGTTTAAATACAGGAATGAAATGGCAAAGGCTGTGGATTTGATTAAGGGTGAGCTTGAGGCGGAGGCAGGTACGACGAATGCAGATGCAGAGCTGGTTGTCGGGACGACTGCATCCTTGAAGGAGGTATCGTAGAAATGGCAAGAAAAGCGGAAAGATACAATGCAATCGCAGGGCGTAATGGTACAGCGGATGCAGATAATACAATGGTTTCTGTAACAACCGGAAAGCAGTATCGTGTGGCTCTTTATGCCAGGCTTTCTGTAGAAAAGGATGGACAGAAAAGTGATTCCATAGAGAGCCAGTTTATGATTATGGAGAATTTCATAAAGGATAAGCAGGAGCTGTCACAATATCAGAAATATTTTGACAGGGGTGTGTCAGGAACCACTTTTACTAGACCTGATTTTGTACGGATGATGGATGATGTGAAAGCAGGGAGAATTAATTGCATTATTGTAAAGGATTTGTCCAGATTTGGTCGTGATTATCTGGAAACAGGTAATTATATTGAAACCATTCTGCCCTTCTTAGGTGTGAGATTTATTTCTGTGAATGACCATTTCGATACTGTAGAGGACTGTAATGGAAACAAGGGACTTGGGATTTCTCTTATGAATCTTGTGAATGACATGTATGCAAAGGATGTGTCTAAGCGTATTACTACAGCTTTTGAGAACTGTATGGAGAGAGGAAGTGTATTGGGAAATGCTCCTTATGGTTATGACAGAGTGAAGAATGATAATGGATACCAGCTTGTGATTGATGAGCCTGCGGCAGATATTGTCAGAAGAATATTTCAGATGGCAAAGGATGGTATGAGCTTAAGAGCCATAGCTGGGGAGTTAACCCATGACGGTGTCAGAACGCCGGAAGGATATAGAACCACACAGCTTGTACATGTGGGAAAGGACGAGCCTTTCTGTGAATGGCAACATGGAACCATTTCCAAGATTTTATCCAATGAAGTCTATATTGGTACGCTTTATCAGGGTAAGACAAAGACGAACCTTTGCACGGGTGAAAAGAAGCACCACATAGATAAAGAGGACTGGATTATCCACGAAGATGCACATGAGCCGATTGTTTCTAAGGAATTATTTATGGAAGTCAGAAGCATTGTGGAGAAACGAAGGGATAAGATGTACTGTACGTTCCGCGAGGATTTACCAGCCACAGAGGATAAGTATAAGGGCATTTTGAAATGTCCGGTTTGTGGGGATTTTATTCACAGGGAGTCTTCCATTGCTCATACAGAGCAGGGAGACGTAAGGAAATATTATTATCGGTGCAGACATAATAGTATTCCTGCCACAGAACGTGAGGGTATGGTAGGAATTTCAGAGGAAAAGCTGGATTTATTGGTGTTCGAATCAATAAAGAAGCTCATGGGCGAACTGGCACCGGATAAAATGAAGCTTCTTGAAGTTTTGGAGAGTCAGGCACAGCCTGTGGAGATTAAAATGCAGGCGGTAATTTCAGGTTTGCAGAAACAAAAGGAGCGTCTGGAATATGAAGGGAGCTTACACTATGGCAACTATGTAAAAGGTGATATTACAAGGGAAGAGTTGCTACTTGCCAATAAAAAGCAGGAGGAAGTGGTAAAGCACGTTGATGTAAAACTTTTGCAGGCTGAGAAAGATTATAAAGTATTTTTACGGAAGAAAAAGGAACAAAAGCAGTTTGTAAATGCTCTAGTATCTGTAAAAGATGTTTCGGTGCTTACTGCTGAACTTGTAAAGGTTCTTATTGCAGAGATTGTACTGAATGAGGACAGATGTATGGAGATAAAGTATCGTTTCCGTTATGGAGAGGATCTGAATTATACAGATTCATTTATAGCGATAGGGAGAGTGAGAAGCGATGCAGGAAGGAGAAGAAAAAATGGCTGATTTGATTATGTATCTGAGACTGTCCATAGAGGATGATGTGAATGCAGATGAGAGTAACAGCATTACCAATCAACGCAGAATCATTCGTGAATATATTAGTGCCCATGAGGATTTACGCACCATGCATTTGATAGAAAAGTGTGATGACGGATATTCCGGCACTAACATGGACAGACCTGCCATGCAGGAGCTGTTGGATTTGGTAAAGGAGCAGAAGGTGGACTGTATTATAGTGAAGGATATGTCCCGATTCGCAAGAAATTATCTGGAAACAGGAAAGTACGTGGAGCAGATATTTCCTTTTATGGGAATTCGCTTCATTGCAATTAATGATAATTACGACAGTAATGAGTATATCGGTGGCATTGCAGATATAGATGTGCAGTTTAAGTCACTTCTGTATGATTTCTACAGCAAGGATTTGTCTGATAAAATCATTACGGCACTTGATGCGAGGAAGGATAACGGAATGTTTATTGGTGTGTGTGCTCCTTTTGGTTATCGCAAATCAGAGGAGAGTATTTACAAGATTGAAGTGGATGAGGAAGCGGCAGCCATAGTCCGCAGGATATTCGATTTGCGTATCGGTGGTGCAAAGATTGCAGAGATAGTCCGTACCTTGAATGGGGAGGAAATAGATACTCCTGCAAAATATCTTGAGAGGAAAGGGCTGTATGGGACTTTTTATACCAAGGGTGAGCCTTTGTGGACTGATTATAAGGTAAGTTCCATTTTGAATAATGAGATGTATACAGGGACATTTGTTTATGGAAAATATCGTGTAAAGGCGGTCGGAGCCAAGCAGAAGCGGTTGTTGCCTTCTAATGAATGGAAGCGTATTCCAAACCACCATGAAGCCATTGTTACGATAGAGGAATATGAGCAGGTACAGTCTATGAAAGGAACAGTTCCGGCACTGTTTACGCCAGCCGGCAGAAGAGCATCTGTCTATACTGGAAGAGTTATCTGTGACTGCTGTGGCAGAAATATGGTTTATAAGAAGGACAGGGTAGGCAAAATGCTTTTCCAATGTAATGTGAATTACAGAAAGAAAAACAACTGTGCCCACTGGATTCTTGTGACAGACCTTGATACCATCATAAAAGGTGAGTTGTCCAGACACATATCCGGGCTTGCAAAGCTTAAGATTTTGTTAGATAAGGAAAAGGAACAGCAGAATGAGCGTATTCGTGGAGCAAAGCAACGCCTTAATATGGCGGAAGACACACTTAGAAGATTAGAACTGGAACTTCGTACTGCTTACGAATCCTATGCTAAAGGTATTACAGAAAAGGAAACTTATCTGATGCAGAAGGAATCCTATGAAGTGATGATCTCCGGAATTAAGGAGAAGATTGAAGCACAGAAGGAAGCAGTCTTTGTACTGGAGAATCAGAAGCCATCTGATAACATTGGCTTAAAGTTTTTAGAAGGTAATTCTGAAGTGGTAGAAATTACGGATGAGTTGCTGGATGCACTGCTTGAAAAAGTGGTGGTTTATGCAGACAAGACCATAGAATTAAGATGGAAGTTCTCGAACAGAAGCAACTAAGGATTGAGGAAGATAGTATCAGCTTTTGGTAGATTATCTGTCAAAAGCTGATATAATGGAAGGGAAGAAAAAGTTTAAGAAAATGTTGTCAACTACTTGACACAAGAGGGTAAAAGTATGCCTGATCTTTCCTACCTTGAATCCATATGTGCTGCTCTAAATGTAAGTGTCAATGAGTTGATTTCTGGTGAACGATTATCGGAAGAAGCTTATTGTGATAAAGCGGAGGAAAACATTATGGCTCTTATGAAAGAAAATCAACAAGCAAAAAAAGGAACGATTATCGGTATAGTAGTCGGAGTTCTTCTCGTTGTACTGGCAATGTTTTTAACGCTTACAGGTACGGGAGAGGGTGGAATGCAGTTACTATTGTCATATTTTGATATTCCTACTTTGATACTATTAGTCCTACTTAGTGTAGCGATGGTTCTATTATCTGGTAAGAAAAAATATGGAGAGGTTCTAGATGTATTACAGAAAGTATCCATACCAAATGGTGTCTTGATTACGTTTGTATCCATTGTGATATTAATGTCACATTTAGACGACCCAGCAAGTATCGGCCCTAGTTTTGCAGTATGTGTAATTTCAATTATTTATGCAGTTATCGAGTATCTTGTTGTTTATATTTTGCGCCAGTGGGTGGCAAAATAAATATAAACCAATATTGATAGAATATTGGGCATAACGTCTATTGACGTAAAGAGTTTTGTGAGATAAAGTGTGTTTACAAGTTTGATATTAAATGATGTGCTTGCGAGGGAGCAACTGTTACCTATTAACATGAATTGTGAAGAGGGAGAATGCTTATGAGAAGTTTTACCACGTTTGATTTACAATATGCACACAGATTTTTTGAATTTAAAGGTGAAGCACAATATTTACATGGACACACAGGAATACTGACAATTGAGGTTGAAGATACTGTTAATATGGGAGTTAACATGGTTTTTCCGTGCAATGAAATCCAGAAGACTGCATGGGATGTATTGCAAAACTTTGATCATGCATTAATATTAAGAGAAGATGATCCACTTCTTCCTGCAGTGCTCGCTGTTTATGAAGAACAAGGAATTAAAGATGGTGCGCCTACTAATAAGCAAAAAGGGCCAGCCTTCAAGACGGAGCTTGCAACAGCCTATCCAGACTGTCGGTTAGTTGTAACAAAAGAAACAATGACTGTTGAAGGAATGATAAAAATTGTTTATGATTTACTAAAAGATAAATTGAATATTGTCAAAATTACATTTACCAGTGGAGTTAATGGAGCTACAGAAGAATATGAGCCACAAAAAGATACAATAGATCGTTGTCCATTATGCGGTATTTCATTAAACGAAAATGGTGTATGCCCTAAATGTGGATACAAGAAATAAGCTGATGTAAAACTGAACGAGGCATTCTACAAATCAAAATGTAGAATGCCTTAATTTATGTAAATAAGTTAGATTCCAGAAATTCATATTGGTATCAATATTTATTTGCTATTTGAAAATCAGCAAAATAGTTATATACTAGATTGAATAGAAGCACGAGGAGAATGATGAAAAGAGAAATTAAAATAGATTACTATGATAAGTTTAACTGTATTGCTGACAAATGCTCATTTACTTGTTGTCAAGAGTGGAAGATTGCAGTGGATGAGGATACCTATACAAAATGGAAAAACTTAAGTATAGCAAATCAAAAAAATCAGTATTTAGATCAATATGTAAAAGAAAAAGAAGGTATACGTGTCATTGCTCTAAATGAACAGAAGCGGTGCCCTTTTTTAAATGAACGCAAACTTTGCAATCTTGTTTTAGAGTTCGGAGATGAAGTGCTGTCTGAAACCTGTGCAGTTTTTCCAAGGCAGGTGCATGAATTTGAAGATCGAAAGGAATATTCTTTGGTATCTTGTTGCCCGGAAGTTATCGATTTGATGAATCAGCAAAATCAAATTGGCTTTACGCAAAATGAATTGGGTGCGGATGAAGATACTTTGTTGCAGATTCGAAATTTGATGATTCATATTATGCAAAATCGCGAATTTACGAATTCGGAATGTTTAATGATGATTTTCTATTTACTTCTTGATATTCATCAAAAGGAAGCGAAAGTAAAAAATGAAATTGAAAGATATAGTAAAAAAGCTGTCTTAAAAGAATTATCAGACGCAATAGATAATATGCAGTTCCTCAGGTTAGATACTTTTGAGGAAAATAATGAACTGTTTTTAGATATGATTGAGAATTATCGAAAACAAGAGATTTATACCAATTACCTAGAACCAATTGCTAAGATAGCAGAAAAATTATCGAATAACTATGACAAACATAAAATGATGCGACAGCTAAAGCAATTTGATGAGCAGTTTTCTTCTTATGAAAATCTATTTCGTAATTATTTGATTGCAGAAATTTTTTCAAATAGCCTGATGCCAGAATCGGATTTGGAGAGTGTTATTATTATGATTGAGTGGATTGCTATTGAGTATGCAATCATGAGACATGCTATCTTTCTAAGTTATTTACACGAAAATCAAGAACAGCTGTCCTATACAGTGGTACGTGATTATATGGTTGTGATATCTCGAATGATGGGATATGGAGAAGACGATATCTATGAATATCTAGAAAAAAGCTTTGAAAACCTAATCTGGGAATGGGGATATTTGGCATTGCTGATTGGAGAGAAGTAAGTGAGG
>CAZWNX010000033.1:0-9056 GCA_964635395.1 uncultured Lachnospiraceae bacterium | reverse complement strand
AAATACCACATGGGTGAAGTGGAAATAGAAGCATTAAAAGATGTGAATTTTCAAATTGAAGAAGGAGAATTCTGCGTCATAGTAGGAGCTTCAGGTGCAGGAAAAACGACGATTCTGAATATACTAGGTGGTATGGATTTGCTGACAGAGGGTACAGTGACGCTGGATGGTTCGGATGTTTCTACCTATAATAAGCGACAGCTAACAAATTATAGGCGTTATGATATTGGATTTGTGTTTCAGTTTTATAATCTTATTCAAAATTTGACAGCATTAGAAAATGTGGAATTGGCCTCTCAAATTTGCAAAAATCCAATGGATGCGAGAGAGGTTATTGAGCAAGTAGGGTTAAAAGATCGAGCAAATAATTTTCCGGCCCAGTTATCAGGAGGGGAACAGCAAAGAGTTGCGATTGCAAGAGCACTAGCCAAGAACCCCAAACTGCTCTTATGTGATGAACCGACGGGAGCATTAGATGATCAGACGGGCAAACAGATTTTGAAATTATTACAGGATACTTGTCGTAAAAACAAAATGACTACTATAGTTATAACACATAATCATGCAATCACAGAAA
The DNA here is from genome assembly GCA_964635395.1 of uncultured Lachnospiraceae bacterium. Lineage (GTDB taxonomy): Bacteria > Bacillota > Clostridia > Lachnospirales > Lachnospiraceae > CAZWNX01. The sequence continues at coordinate 8,479 of CAZWNX010000033.1, read as the reverse complement.
TAGCCGATCGGATTATTACAGTAAAAAGCGGAATGATACAAAGCATGTTTTTAAACCCTAACGTAAAGGATGTGGAAGAAATATCATGGTAAGAATAATCTGCATGAATCCACAATTAGGAAAGGGGAACACAGAATGAAACCAACGATGATGAAAACATCCATACGGGAAGTTAGAGGTAGTTTTGGAAGATATTTAGCAATTCTTGCAATTGTTGCCCTAGGTGTCGGATTTTTTTCTGGATTAAAAGTTAGTAAAACAGCGATGATCAAAACTGGGGAAACCTATTTAGAGACACATTCTTTTTATCACTTCAGAACATTGTCAACGCTTGGATTTACAACGGATGATGTACAATTTTTGGCAAAACAAAAAGGTATTGAAACCGCAAGAGGTGCGTACTTTGCAGACGTTATGTATCAAAACGAAGATGGAGAAGAAGGTGTTGTCAAAGTTCATTCGATCACAGAGGGAATCAATCAACTAGAAGTAATTGCGGGCAGAATCCCTGAAACTGAGACAGAGTGTGTTGTGGATGCGAATTTATTTGGAAAAGAGGCAATAGGTCAAACTCTAAAAATTTCGAATAATAATACAGAGGAAACACTTGATTTATTTGAAAATAGAGAGTTTAAGATAGTGGGAATCTGTTATTCACCAAATTATATTAATTTCGAGAGGGGAACCACTTCTATTGGAAATGGTAAAATCGGTGGTTTCATTTATTTAAAAGAGGAAGCTTTTCAAAGTGACTATTACATGGAAATCTATTTGCGGACAAATATGGATGCTCCAATGTATAGTTCTGCCTATGATGAGAAGGAAGAAATAAAGCAGGAGGTAGTCGAATCTTTTGTTGAAGAGAGACGAAAATTGCGTTTTGAAACCATTCAGCAAGATGCGCTAGATGAAATAGAGGTAGAGGAAAGAACGTTGAAAAGGGAGGAAACAGATGCCCTAGCTAAATTTGAAGACGCCCGAAAAGAACTAGAAAACTCTGAAAAAACCTTGAAGGAGTCAGAAGAGAAACTTCTTGTGGCTAAGAGTGAGCTTCTAAAACAAGAAAACATCTTGAAGGATCCGCAGACCGCTTATGTGCTTGGAGAGCAAGGAGTTGCAGAGGGTTTGTTGAAGATAAAGGCAGCAAGAGCAGAGCTTCGCAAAAAAACGAAGGAACTCGAAGCGGGAAAAGATACGTTAGAAGAGTCAAAGAAAGAATATCATCAAGAATATGATAAGTTTCTTGTAGAAATTACAGATGCAAAAGAAAAGATTGCAGATGCAAAGTTAGAAGTTGCTGATTTAGATTCTGGTAAAACCTACGTTCTTGGACGAAAAACCAATGTTGGAGTTGCCTATTTTGAAAATGATGCAAGTATTGTTGAGGGAATTGCAAATGTCTTTCCAGTGTTCTTTTTTCTAGTAGCAGCACTTGTATGTATCACTACAATGAATCGTATGGTTGAGGAACAAAGAACTCAGATTGGAGTGATGAAAGCATTAGGATACCATCAAGGCTCGATTATGGGAAAGTATATGTATTATTCGGGTTCTGCAGCTATTATGGGCTCTATTGTGGGTTATTGGCTTGGGACAATAGTATTTCCAAAGACGATTTGGGAAGCCTATAAAATGATGTATCAGATGGGGGAGGTCCAGTACGTATTTGATTGGCCGTTAGCAATTATTTCTGGTGTTGTTGCATGTATTTGTTCTTTTGGAACAACATACCTATCCTGTCACCATGAACTGAGGATTCAGCCTGCTACTCTTATGCGACCAAAGGCACCAAAAAATGGAAAGCGTATTCTTCTAGAAAGAATTCCGTTTATTTGGACACACCTTAAGTTTCTGCACAAAGTGTCATTGCGTAATGTGTTTCGCTATAAGCGAAAATTTATGATGATGGTACTTGGTATCAGTGGTTGTAGTGCACTTTTAGTAACTGGATTTGGAATCAAGGATTCGATTGCGACCGTTGCAGATACTCAGTTTAGTGAAATTCAATTATTTGATATTTCACTAACCTTGGGAAATAGTCCTACAGATTCACAAATGAATGAAATTCACACTGCTTCTAAAGGATTACTTCACTCTTATGGATATTTTTCGGAAATGAGTGTGGATTTGGTAAGAAAAAATCAGAGTATCCCAATGCGCCTAGTTGTTCCCCAAAATATGGATTCAATGTCCACTTTTATTGATTTACATACAAAAAAGGGAGAGCATCTTGTTGAACCAAAAGAAGGATATATTATACTCAATGAAAAATATTCTAGAAAATACAATCTAAAAATAGGAGACAGTATCGTTTTAAAGGATGAAGATCAAAATCAGATAGAAGTAATCATACAGGGTTTTAACGAGAATTTTATATTTAACTATGGTTATATTTCAAAAGAAACGTATCAAGAAGCCTTTGGAAAAGAACCAATGTATAAAATTATTTATGGAAATTTAGAGAAAAATGTAGATGCTTACGAGGCTGCCACTGCATTTATGGATTTACCAGAAGTTACGTCGTCTTCGATTAACGAAGTAATTAAGGATCGATTTCGAGATATGATGGTTAGCCTTGACTATATTGTGCTGTTGGTTATATTCAGCGCAGGTGGTCTTGCTTTTGTGGTTTTATACAATTTAACAAATATTAATATTACAGAGAGAATAAGAGAAATAGCAACAATCAAAGTACTTGGATTTCTGCCAATGGAAACAGTATCCTATGTATTTCGTGAAAATTTCATGCTGACTGTCATTGGTGCTGGTTTTGGATTGATACTTGGAAATATTCTTCATAGATATGTTATGTACAATATTAATGTGGAAGCGATGAATTTTCAGGTTCAGATTCTTCCGGCTAGCTACCTATACAGTGTTTTGTTAACCTTTTTATTTGCTCTAATTGTTAACATTGTTATGTATTTTAAGTTAGAGCGAATTCATATGGCAGAATCTTTAAAATCAAATGAGTAGTACATCAAAAAATACATAATGGATTAATGGAGAATAACAGAATGAAAAATAACAGAATGAAAAATAACCCTATAATCTGGTCCGATTTTCCAGATCCAGATGTTATCAGAGTTGAAAACACTTATTATATGGTCACTACAACCATGCATATGATGCCTGGATGTGCAATACTTCGCTCTTATGATCTGATTCATTGGGAACATGCAAGTTATGTATTTGAAAGATTAGAAGAGACCAAGGCGCAGGCCCTTGAAGGCACTGAGCAGATATATGGAAAAGGAATGTGGGCAGCTTCACTACGTTTCCATAATGGTGTTTTCTATGTATGCTTTGTAGCTAATGATACCGGGAAGACCTATCTTTTTACTTCAAACCAAGTGGAGGGACCCTGGTCTAGACAAACCATAGAAGGGTTTTATCATGATAATTCATTGCTATTTGACGAGGATGGTTGTGTCTATATTGTATATGGAAATACGGATATCTATATAACGCAGTTAGAAGAAGATTTGGCGGGCCCCAAAAAGGGAGGTTTGCACCGCGTTATTATTCGTGATGAGGAGCCGTTTTTTCTTGGATATGAGGGCGCTCACATTTACAAAATAGATGGAAGATATTATGTGTTTTTGATTCATATTTCAAAAAGCGGATACCAAAGAAGAACGCAGGCATGTTTTTGGTCGGATACGCTAGATGCAATGTTCACAGGCATGGAAGTTCTAGACGACGATATGGGTTACTTTAATGCGGGAGTGGCGCAGGGTGGAATTGTTGATACAAAAAATGGTGATTGGTATAGTATCCTGTTTCAAGACCACGGAGCAGTCGGAAGAGTTCCAGTAGTAGTTCCAATGAAATGGGAGAATCGAGTACCAGTTTTAGGGAATGATAAAAAAGTGGAATTCAAGATAAACGTGGAATCCATGAAGCCAGAATACTTGTATAAACCGCTCGTAGGTAGTGATGATTTTGGCTATCAAGTGGATCAAGCTGGAAAAGTCCACCTGAACGATGTTTGGCAATGGAATCATTTGCCAGATGACGACTTATGGACAGTAACAAAGCAAAAAGGTGTTTATCAAATTACAACGGGAAAAATCAGCGAAAATATTCATTATGCGGTAAACACATTAACGCAAAGAACCTTTGGGCCAGCTTGCCAGGCACAAGTGACGGTGGATGGATCAGCATTAAAAGAAGGGGATTATGCGGGACTTTGCTTATTGATTGGGACTTATGGATTCATCGCCATAACCAAGAGGGAAGGTGAATTGGAACTAAGTGTAATTGTAAACGAAGCACAGGATGATGATTTGTTTGAAAAGATGATAACGCTTGAACCGGGGAGAGAAATTGCCAAGACTCAATTGCATACGGCACTCATTAGGGTGAAGGCAGTGTGTGATTTTGTGAATAATCGAGATGAAGTCACATTCTACTATTTGCAAGATGGCGAATGGATCAAACTTGGAAGCACACATCGAATGTTTTATAAATTAGACCATTTTATGGGAGCCCGATTTGGATTATTTCACTATGCAACAAAGGAAATAGGTGGCAGTTCTGGTTTTTCACAATTTGAATATGAGATTTTGTAGATGAATAATCCTTTTGTTTTGAAAGATACTGTGTTATGATAGAAAAAGATGAAAAGATTTTATGGACAGGGAATCGCTATTTTGCGGCTTGTAAAAACCGTAGAACGGCGGTTTTTTTATATGGAAACGATAAAATAGATGGAGCAAAAAGTTTTGACAGTTGTAAAGGATTAATAATAAATGATCAATAAGACAAAAGAAGAAGAGATTCTGTTTTTAAATAAATTAAGAGACTTAATTGAAATAAAATATAAAGCTGTTGTAGAAAGTCATACTAGTACAAATCAAGAAATTGCGCAAATGAAGAGTTATTTTTGGGATAATATTGCGGATATGGATGGGGCTGAAAAGAATGCCAATCGTATGCAGATTTTGGATGTTTCTGTGACAAATGAAAACACGGAAATGATTCTGAAGGGATTGGAAAAGCTTAGAAAATCCCCCTATTTTGCCAGAATTGATTTTCAAGATGCAAAAGAGGAATTACTTGTTTATATTGGGATTAGGGGTTTTAGAAATGACGTGGGATATGAAACGATAGTGTATGATTGGAGAGCACCGGTATCCAGCCTGTTCTATGATTCTGAAATTGGCTCAGCCTCTTACAATGCGCCAGAAGGTATTGTTGAGGGAGTAGTTACATTAAAAAGGCAATATAAAATTGTCAATGGTCATATGGAATATATGATTGAAAGTAATGTTGGTATTGATGACGAAATACTACAAAAAGAGTTGAGTAGTACTTCAGATGAAAAGATGAAAAATATTGTGGCTACCATTCAAAAGGAGCAAAATGCGATTATTCGAAATGAAGATGCAAATGTGCTCATCATCCAAGGGGCAGCAGGATCGGGGAAAACATCAATTGCGCTCCATAGAATTGCATTCATGTTATATCGATTCAAACATACCATTCAATCCTCGGACGTATTGATTCTTTCTCCAAATAAAGTGTTTGCGAATTATATCTCTAACGTGCTACCAGAACTTGGTGAAGATCATATTCAAGAAATTGGTTTCGAAGAGATTGCGAATGGGATTTTAGGGAGCAAGGTGAAGTTTCAGACATTTGCGCAGCAAGTAGCATATCTGCTAGATACAAATGATGAAGCAATGAAAAAAAGAATAGAATATAAGTCGAGCGTCACTTTTTATATAGAATTGAAAGAATATCTTGAGCGGTTCGAGGAAGATTATTTCAAGGCCCATGATATCAAATTACAGGGAATTAAGTTGTCTGCCAACCAGATTGTGGCTTTTCTAAATAAAATCCCGAAGATGCCTTTGAAAGATAAAATCACTAAAATGAAAAAAGATATTCCATCAAAAATCAAACTGTTTTTTAGTCATAAGGGGTTAGAATGGAAAGCGGAATATGTGGAATTAATCAAAAAAGAAATTCAATCCATGTTCCCGTTTAAAAATGCAAATGAAATATATGCCAACTTTTATGCAAGGAATAATCAACCCCATTTATATCAAAAGCTTGAGAAAAACAAGCTAGAGTACAGTGATGTGTTTCCACTAGCATATACAAAAATGTTTTTTGAAAAAGTGGAAGATTACGGATATGTAAAGCATCTACTCATTGACGAAATGCAGGATTACACACCAATCCAATATGCAGTTATCAATCAATTGTTTCGATGTAAAATGACCATTTTAGGAGACGCATATCAGGCAGTGAATCCCTATAGTGCAGCATCCATTGGGAAAATTCGAGCTGTGTTTGAAAATAGCAAATGTGTTACCTTATGTAAGAGTTACCGTTCAACTATAGAAATAGCAGAATTTGCACAGAGTATATCGCCAAACCCAGATATTATACCGGTTGAAAGACATGGTGAACGACCGGGTGTAATTGGATTAGTTACAAATGAGGAACAGATCGATGCAATTAGAAAGCTGATACTAGAATTTCGCCAATCAGAGTATATTAATATTGGTATCATCTGTAGAACTTCAAAGATGGCAGACGAATTGTATCGTAATTTACAAGAAATCGAGGGAGTGCATCTCTTAGATTTTAGTAGTACGGAGTTTGAGGATGGGATTATTATTACAAGTGCCCATATGTCAAAGGGACTTGAATTTGATCAAGTCTTAATTCCGAATGTGTCGGATGAAGAATATCAATCAGAAATGGATCGCAAAATGCTTTACGTTGCTTGTACTAGAGCAATGCATAAATTAACATTGACCTACGTTGGTGAAATATCAAAATGGCTTAAAATAGAATGAAATTAGTAACAATTCGTTACGCAGAAAGGGAAACAAATGAAAGAAATAGGTTTAAATGAAAAAAAAGTTAAAATAATTCCACTCGGAGGACTAGAAAAGATTGGGATGAATATTACTGTTTTCGAATATGAAGATAGTATCATTGTTGTGGATTGTGGAATCTCATTTCCGGAAGATGATATGCTGGGAATTGATTTGGTAATACCAGATTTCTCATATCTTCTAGAGAACAAAGATAAAGTAAAAGGATTTTTTATAACGCATGGTCATGAGGATCATATTGGTGCGCTTCCATATATATTAAAGGACTTAAAAATTCCAATCTATGCAACAAAATTAACGCAGGGATTAATAGAACTTAAGTTGAAAGAGCATAATCTGTTAAAAACAGTAAAACAAAAAGTAGTAAAACACGGCCAATCCATTAATCTTGGTGGATTTCGAGTTGAATTTATTAAAACAAATCATAGTATTGCAGATGCATCTGCACTTGCAATTACAACTGGGGCCGGAACCATTTTCCACACAGGAGATTTCAAAATTGATTATACCCCATTGTTTGGAGATGCAATTGATCTACAAAGGTTTGCTGAAATTGGGAAAAAGGGTGTTTTGGCATTAATGTGTGATAGTACAAATGCGCAGAGACCAGGATTCACAGTATCAGAGAAACTAGTGGCAAGGACTTTTGACACACTTTTTTCAGAACATAAAACCAATAGAATGATTTTTGCTACGTTTGCTTCGAATGTAGACCGCGTAAATCAGATTATTAACACTGCTCACAAATTCGACCGAAAAGTCGTGATTCAGGGAAGAAGTATGGTTAATGTGATTAAAGTGGCTTCAGAATTGGGCTATATCCAGATTCCGGAGAATACCGTTATCGAAGTGGAACAGATGAAGAATTATCCCAATGATAAGTTGGTAATTATAACGACTGGTAGTCAGGGTGAGAATATGGCTGGGCTATCTAGGATGGCAAATTCAACACATAAAACAATTCGAATCACGCCGGGTGATAAAGTGATCTTTAGCTCAACGCCAATTCCGGGTAATGAAAAGGCAGTATCGTCTGTTATTAATGAATTGTATATGAAGGGTGCGGATGTTATTCATCAAGATACGCATGTTTCAGGACATGCTTGTCAGGAAGAAATCAAACTAATCTATTCGTTGATCAATCCACAGTATTTAATTCCTGTTCATGGTGAATTTAAACACTTGAAAGCGCAAGAAAAGTTAGCAAAGTCAATGGGAATGCCTGGTGAGAATATTTTTGTATTACAATCGGGTGATGTTTTAGAATTATCTCAAAAAGAAGCAGGGGTTACAGGGCACGTAAAAGTCAGTGAAGTGTTTATTGACGGACTTGGAATCGGTGATGTTGGAAATAGTGTTATTAAAGATCGGCAGAGTCTGTCAGAAAATGGTCTCTTGGTCATTGTTATGGTTGTCGAGAAGGAGAGCAATCAATTAGTTGCAGGACCTGATATTGTATCGAGGGGATTTGTTTATGTTAAAGAGTCAGATGAATTAATGAAAAGAATAGGTAATGTAGTTGATCGAAGCTTGGAACGATGTAAAAATACAAAGGATTGGAATAAAATCAAGGGAATCATTAAGGACGATGTCAGTAGCTTTATATGGAAAGAAATGAAACG
>CAZWNX010000032.1:0-20898 GCA_964635395.1 uncultured Lachnospiraceae bacterium | reverse complement strand
GAATTGAGTTTATTGAAAAAGTATTGAAAATTGATGATCCAGTTGGCGCAGTCGGTGTTCACGGATTATGCGGTTCCTTTGGTACTTTGGCAGTTGGTTTCTTTGCAGTAGAAGGTGGATTATTCTATGGTGGCGGTGCATCTCTTCTATTCACACAATTCATTGGTGTTGTATCTGTCGCAGCATGGGTAGCCATAACAATGACAATTGCATTTTTAATCATTAAACACACCGTCGGACTACGTGTATCAAAAGAAGAAGAAATTGCTGGTCTCGATATTGAAGAACATGGAATTGCAAGTTCATATGCTGACTTTATGCCAGTTATTGTAAACTCTAGTTCAGCTTCTTCAAGATCCGATGGAACAAAAGCACCTATTGACGAATCTATTCCAGTCGTTCGTGCTGACAATACCTCAAACCCAGATAAATACAAAATTTCCAAAGTAGTTATTCTTGCAAAACAAAGTAAATTTGAAGAATTAAAAATGGCACTGAATGAAATTGGAATTACTGGTATGACAATCACAAATGTTTTGGGCTGTGGCATGCAAAAAGGTTCTACCGAATACTACCGCGGTGTCGAAATGGATATTAACCTATTACCAAAAGTCAAAGTTGAAGTTGTTGTATGTAAAGTTCCCGTAGAGACAGTTATCGCTACAACAAAGAAGGCTCTTTATACTGGTAATATTGGCGATGGTAAGATTTTCGTATACGATGTAGAAGATGTTGTAAAGGTTCGTACTGGTGAATTTGGATGTAGTGCATTACAAGACGAAGATTAATTAGTCCGTTTCCAAACACCGTAATCAAAATAACTCAATAAAATCGCAAGAGCAGATGGTACTTATTTAAGTCCATCTGCTCTTTGATTATTGCTTGCTTTGTAACCATCTTTCAAAAAGTGACCCCTAACACACCATAAAGAAAGGCCCTCTATGAATTTATCACAGAAGACCTTTTATCATATACTATGAACTTTACAAAGATTTGATTTATTCGTAACTAACACAAACAAAATCTTTGTAGTTAACAATTTTACCAAAATCTGGTTTTAATGAAGCTCCACCAACTAAACCACCATCAATGTCTGCTTGTGAAAACAATTCAGATGCACTTGTAGCCGTAACAGAACCGCCATATTGAATACGAACTGCATCTGCCACAAACTGATCATACATTTCACTAATACATGCACGAATCGCTTTACATACTTGCTGCGCTTGTTCTGTCGTTGCAACTTTTCCAGTTCCGATTGCCCAAATAGGTTCATATGCAATCACAGCTGTTTTTGCTTGCTCTGGAGTTACATTTAAAAATGCAATCTTAATTTGTTGACGAATCCAATCAATTGTAACACCTTGTTCTCTTTGATCTAACGATTCTCCACAACATACAATTGGAGTAATACCATGTTCAAAAGCTTTCAACACTTTCTTATTCACAATTTCATTGGTTTCAGCAAAATATTCTCTTCTTTCAGAATGTCCGATAATAACATATTTCACTCCAACATCCGTTAACATAGAAGGTGAAATTTCTCCTGTGTATGCGCCATTTTCTTCAAAATACATATTTTCCGCACCAATTTGGATATTTGATCCTTTTGCAGCTTCCATTGCTGGAATAATATCAATTGAAGGTACACAGAACACTACATCTACATCTTTGTTTTCTACTAATGGTTTTAATTCATTAACTAAAGCAACTGCCTGACTAGGAGTCATATTCATTTTCCAGTTACCAGCGATTATTTTTCTTCTTGCCATTTTCTTAATCTCCAATCTATTTACTTATTATTGTGTCAATTATTTATCATTTGCCGCAGCAACACCTGGAAGTTCTTTTCCTTCTAAAAATTCCAAAGAAGCTCCTCCACCTGTTGAAATATGAGTCATTTTGTCTCCAAATCCCAACTGATTAACAGCAGCAGCAGAATCTCCACCACCAATAATTGTAGTAGCATCAATTTCAGCCATAGCTTTTGCAACAGCAATTGTTCCAGCAGCAAAATTCGACATTTCAAATGCGCCCATAGGTCCATTCCACACAACTGTTTTAGCATCTTTTAAAACCTGAGCATATTGTTCCTGTGATTTTGGTCCGATATCAAGACCTAAATATCCTTCCGGAATTGAATCTGCATCAACTACTACCGTTTTTGCATTATTATCAAATGCATCTGCTGCAACAATATCAAGTGGTAATAACAATTTATCCCCTGCTTTATCAATCATTTTCTTAGCATACTCTAAATAATCTTCTTCTAATAAAGATTTTCCTACTTCATATCCCATAGCTTTGTAGAATGTAAATGCCATTCCTCCACCGATAATTAAAGTATCTACCTTATCTAAAAGATTTTCAATTACCGAAATCTTAGAAGAAACTTTAGCTCCACCCAAAATAGCAACAAATGGTCTTACAGGCTTATCAACTGCATTTCCTAAGAAATCAATTTCTTTTTGCATTAAATATCCAACCACTGAGTCTTCAACATATTGAGTTACACCAACATTTGAGCAATGTGCTCTGTGAGCTGTACCAAACGCATCATTTACAAATACATCAGCCAAAGAAGCAAGTTCTTTAGAGAATGCTTCGCCATTCTTTGTTTCTTCCACTCTATAACGAGTGTTTTCAATTAGAACAACATCTCCGTCATTCATATTAGCAACTGCTGCTTTTGCATTTTCTCCTACCACTTGATCATCTGCTGCAAACACTACCTCTTGTCCTAATAATGCTGCTAAAGCCTTTGCTACTGGTGCAAGAGAAAGTTCTGGTTTTGCTTCGCCCTTAGGTTTTCCAAGATGAGAACACAATACAACCTTACCCCCATCAGCAATTAATTTTTTAATTGTTGGAAGTGCCGCTACTAATCTTGTATCATCTGTAATATTTTGATTTGCATCTAATGGAACATTAAAGTCACATCTGCACAAAACTCTTTTTCCTTTTACGCTAATATCATCAACTGATTTTTTATTTAACATAGTATTTCCTCCACATCATATTTATAAATAGATTCTTCATAAAAAAGGTCCGATCCCTTAAGATCGGACCCATCTTAGGATCTTTGCAAGTCTAATAGGTCAACTCTAATTATGCTAATTCAGAGAAGTATTTAATTGTACGAACCATTTGGCTTGTGTAAGAATTTTCATTGTCATACCAAGAAACTACTTGTACTTGAGTATCTCCATTATCTAATTTAGATACCATTGTTTGAGTAGCATCAAATAATGAACCATAAGAAACTCCGATGATATCACTTGATACTAATTCTTCTTCTGTGTATCCAAAAGACTCATTCGATGCAGCTTTCATTGCAGCATTGATTTCATCTTTTGTTACAGTTCCTTTAACAACTGCAACTAAAATTGTTGTAGATCCTGTAGGGGTTGGTACACGTTGTGCAGAACCAATTAATTTTCCGTTTAATTCTGGAATAACAAGACCAATTGCTTTAGCAGCTCCAGTAGAGTTAGGAACGATTGAACATGCAGCAGCACGAGCTCTTCTTAAATCTCCCTTTGGATGTGGTCCATCAAGAGTCATTTGATCTCCTGTGTAAGCATGAATTGTGCTCATAATTCCTGATTGAATTGTTGCTAAATCATTTAATGCTTTAGCCATAGGAGCTAAACAGTTTGTTGTACATGAAGCAGCTGAGATTACTGTATCTTCTGCTTTTAATGTATCATGATTTACGTTAAATACAACTGTTGGAAGATCATCTCCAGCTGGTGCAGAAATAACTACTTTCTTTGCTCCTGCAGCAATGTGAGCTGATGCGCTGCTTTTTGAACAGAAGAAACCTGTACATTCTAAAACAACGTCAACGTCTAATTCTCCCCAAGGAAGATCTTTAGGATCTCTTTGAGCATAGATTTTGATTTCTTTTCCAGCAACAGTAATTGAATCTGCTCCTGCGCTAACTTGATCGCCTAATGCATATCTACCCTGTGCAGAGTCATATTTCAATAAGTGTGCAAGCATTTTAGGATTTGTTAAGTCGTTGATTGCTACTACTTCATATCCTTCTGCTCCAAACATTTGTCTGAATGCAAGACGTCCAATACGTCCAAAACCATTAATTGCTACTTTTACTGCCATTTCTAATTCCTCCATTTAATCATGTAAAATTTTTATATTATTCTGACTTTCGTAATGATTGTCAAAATTTTGTCAGCAAATTTATTTTACCTAATTTGTTTCGAAATATCAAGATTAATTTATAAAATAATTCCCTTTTACCCCATTTTTCATATTTTGTACAGAATCTGTCATTCATTTCACTATTTTTTTGCTTTTTTAACAATGCATTGCCACTTCACATAGAGTACAATATATTTGTATACCATATTATCAAACTATAATTTGAACGGAGGGACTGCAGTATATGACAATTCTTGCCGATTTTCATACACACACTAGCTTTTCAGGTGATTGTACTATTCCAATGGATGAAATGATACAGAATGCAATTCGCCTCAATGTAAATACACTGTGTTTCACAGAACATAACGATTTTGAGTATCCGTTTTCAAAAGGCGAAGATCCAAACATGTTCATACTAAATTCCACTGAATATTTTCAAACCTTTCAAAATTTACAAAAAAAATATGAAAACCAAATACAACTTCGATTTGGAATTGAACTCGGACTTCAAACACATACAGCTGCCCAGAATTCATCTCTAATAGATCAGTTTCCATTTGATTTTGTAATTGCCTCTTCGCACGTCTGCAATCAAAAAGACCCTTACTACCCTGAATTTTTTGAAAACAGAACTACCTTTGATGCAATGACGGAGTATTTTGAGTCCATACTAAACAACATCCAACACTTTTCAAGCTTTGATGTTTATGGACATCTTGACTATGCCATGCGGTATCTTCCGCAAGAATCAAAACCATATAATCCAACGGACTATATGGAAATACTTACTGAAATCCTCAAGCAATTAATTGACAACGGAAAAGGAATCGAATGTAATTGTGGCGGTTATGCGAAAGGCCTAAATCATCCCAATCCACACCCACAAATATTATCCCTCTACCATAAATTAGGTGGCGAAATTATTACGATTGGGTCAGATGCTCATCACCCCGAATTCTTAGTACATCAATTTCCAACTGCCTTCGATTTATTGAAATCAATTGGCTTTAAGTACTACACTTCATTTACAAATAGAAAACCTGAGTTTCTATCCCTTGGATAAAACTCAGGTTTTACTCTGACAAAATGGTTCCTCCTAGCATTACACAATTGTCTTGATATAGTACAATTGCCTGCCCAGGAGTAATTGCTCTTACAGGTTCTTCAAAAATACACTTTGCAACCTCATCTGATAACATTATGACGCGACAAGCAACAGCCTTTTGACCATATCGAATCTTCCCATAAAATACATCGTCTTCCTTCCAAGATTCAATACCCATTCTATTAATATGCCGAAAAATTACTTCTTTACCAAATACATCTTCACCTTCACCAATCACTACCTCATTGGTTTGTGGGCGTATTTGTGTGACAAAAACAGGTCTTCCCATTGATAAATTCAATTTCTTTCGCTGTCCAATTGTATAATGAGTAATTCCCTTATGGGTTCCAAGAATAACTCCATTTCGATCCACAAAATTACCAGGTTTTGGGATTTCTCGTTTTGCATTTTTCTCTATAAATCCAGCATAATCATTGTCTGGAATAAAACAAATTTCTTGACTATCCGGCTTATCAGCAACACAAAGTCCCATCTCTCTTGCAATTTCACGAATTTCGTCTTTCGAATAATCTCCAACAGGCATTAATGTATGTTTCAACTGTTCCTGCGTCAAATTAAACAACGCATAGGTTTGATCTTTTTGAATTGTCACCGACTGTTCTAAGGTGTATCGACCACTTTCCAATTGTTTAACTCTTGCATAATGACCAGTTGCAATATAGTCTGCTCCTAGTCCGATACTTTTATCTAACAAAGCTTCCCACTTTACATAACGATTACAAGCTATACATGGGTTTGGCGTTCTTCCTTCTAAATACTCATCCACAAAATAATCAACAACCGTTTTCGAAAAAACATCTTTAAAATTCATTACATAATAGGGAATATCCAACATATTTGCTACTCTTCTAGCATCCTCTACTGCTGATAATCCGCAACACCCACCTTGGTCAGTCAACTCTTGCTTAGGCAAATCCTGCCAAATCTGCATCGTCACACCAATAACATCGTATCCCTCTTTTTTCAATAGATACGCCGCAACAGAAGAATCGACACCTCCAGACATACCAACAACAACTTTCTTTTTCATATCCACCTCAATTAGTACTGTTCTTCGACAGCTTCTTCTTCATGAATATCAGACTTTGGTTGCTTAAGTCCTTCAATTTGAACATTATTTTTCTGAGCATAATCCCATAATGCTGCATGAATTGCTTCTTCTGCCAACACCGAACAATGAATTTTAACCGGTGGCAAGCCATCAAGTGCCTCCATTACCGCACGATTTGTAATTTGAAGTGCTTCTT
The DNA here is from genome assembly GCA_964635395.1 of uncultured Lachnospiraceae bacterium. Lineage (GTDB taxonomy): Bacteria > Bacillota > Clostridia > Lachnospirales > Lachnospiraceae > CAZWNX01. Next base: position 14,358 of record CAZWNX010000032.1, on the reverse strand, counting down.
GAACAGTTTTTCCCATGACTAATTCTGTTGCCATAGAACTAGTTGCAACTGCCGCACCACATCCAAATGTCTTAAACTTTACATCATTAATAATTTGAGTATCTTTATCAATATCCAAATAGATCCTCATAATATCACCACATTTTGCATTACCTACAGTTCCAACTCCACTTGCATTTTCTATTTCCCCAACATTCCTTGGGTGATTAAAGTGTTCCATTACCTTTTCTGAATACATAGTATGCCTCCGTTCTTATATTGACTTTTGCTTTTGTAGAAAATCTTCATATAGAGGTGACATATTTCTTAGTCTCTCTACAATTCCCTTTACTTTTTCTACAACAAAATCCATTTCTTCAATTGTATTTTCATCACTCATTGTTAACCGAAGTGACCCATGTGCTTTCTCATGTGGAAGTCCAATTGCCAATAAAACATGGGACGGATCTAACGAACCAGATGTGCATGCTGATCCACTCGAACCACAAATGCCTTCCATATCAAGCATGATTAAAAGGGATTCCCCTTCAATAAATTCATATGCAAAATTTGCATTATTTGAGAGTCTGTTAATAGGATCTCCATTCAATCTACTATATGGAACCTCACTTAGCATTTTGCTAATTAAATAATCTCTTAATCTGCTCTTCTTTTGATTCTTTTCATCCATCGTTACCACTGCATTCTCAAGGGCCTTAGCAAAACCTACAATTCCCGGAACATTTTCGGTGCCTGCTCTTCTTGCGCGTTCCTGTCCACCACCGTGAATAAACGACTTCATTTTAATTCCAGTTCGAATATAAAGCATTCCAATACCTTTTGGTCCATTTAATTTATGAGCACTTGCACTCAGTAAATCTATATTCAAATCATTTATATTAATATCTACTTGACCAAAAGCTTGAACTGCATCTGTATGGAACAAAATCTTATTTGCTCTTGCAATTTCTCCGATTTCTTTTATTGGTTCAATGGTTCCAATCTCATTATTCGCAAACATAATACTAATTAAAATTGTATCTGGTCGAATTGCCTTTTTAAGTTCCTCAATATCAACTATTCCATATTCATTTACATTCAAATAGGTCACTTCATAACCTAATTGCTCGAGATACTCGCAAGTATGAAGAACTGCATGATGTTCGATTCTAGATGTGATAATATGTTTTCCTTTATCACTATATGCACTAGCCACACCCTTAATTGCCCAATTATCAGATTCACTTCCACCCGCGGTAAAGTATATTTCATTAGACTTTGCACCAATTGTCTTAGCAATCAAATCTCTAGCATCCATAACAGCTTTTTTGGCCTCGTTTGCAAAGCTATAAATACTACTTGGGTTACCATAAAACTGCGTGAAATATGGCATCATCGCTTCCAAAACCTCTGGAGACGTTTTTGTTGTTGCTGCATTATCTAAATAAATAATTTTTCTATTTTGATCACTCATTCCATCATCTCCTTTAATTCCTAGTATTCCTCTCAGAATTTAGTAATTGAATAATACCACTACTATTATCCACTGTCAACTGCTTACATAATGGTTTTCTAGGATTGTTTTAAATTTAATACAATTTACATTTCAGTCTAATCAAAATACCATTTTCATTATATAACAGAACGTGGTTGTTGCCTATTTTAAATTTTTATACTATAATCAAGCATACTTTATAAAATACTATTAAATAACATTCAACGGAGGCAACTAATGGGATTCGAATTTGTTAGAAAATTACCAACACCAGATGAAATACGCAATGAATATCCAATGCCAGAACATCTTCAAAAAATCAAGCGTGCACGAGACAATGAAATTAGTGATGTCATTACTGGAAAATCTTCAAAATTCTTAGTAATTGTAGGACCATGTAGCGCTGATAATGAAGAATCTGTTTGCGAGTATATTAATAAACTTGGAAAATTAAATGATCAAGTTCACGACAAAGTAATTCTAATACCTAGAATTTATACAAACAAACCCCGCACTACTGGTGAGGGATATAAGGGTATCGTTCATCAACCAGACCCAGAGAAAAAACCGGATTTTACGCAAGGACTTATCGCAATGAGAAAAATGCATATTCGTGCAATAGAAGAATCCGGACTAACAGCTGCTGATGAAATGCTATATCCCGAAAATTATCGTTATGTACATGATATCCTATCCTATGTAGCAATCGGTGCTCGCTCAGTTGAAGATCAGCAACATCGTCTTACGGTTAGTGGCTTTGATGTTCCCGCGGGCATGAAGAATCCTACTTCTGGAGATCTTAATGTAATGCTAAACTCTGTATATGCAGCTCAACAAGAACACTCTTTCATCTATCGTAATTGGGAAGTTAATACTTCTGGAAACCCTCTCGCCCACACAATACTTCGCGGTTCCGTAAATCAATATGGTGTTAGTTTTCCAAACTATCATTATGAAGATTTACATCGTTTGTTAGAGATGTATAATGAAATGGATCTTGCTAATCCAGCGACTATAATCGATGCTAATCACAATAACTCAAACAAACAATATGATCAGCAGGTTCGAATTGTAAAAGAAGTTCTGCACTCTAGAAAATTAAGTCAGGATATTAACAATCTCGTAAAAGGAGTTATGATTGAAAGCTATTTGGTTGCTGGATGTCAAAAAATTGGCGAAGGTGTATACGGAAAATCCATTACAGATGCTTGTCTTGGATGGGATGAGACGAAACAGCTTATATTGGATATTGCGCAGTCTTGCTAAACACTTAAACATCGGCACATAAAAAACAAAAATAGCACCTAACACATTCAACCTTGAATGGATTAGGTGCTAAAATATTGTTCTCATTTTCTAGGATGTGCCTTTACATAAACATCTCTGATTTTTGCATGCGTAATATTTGCATAAATCTGTGTTGTTGATATATCAGAATGTCCAAGCATTTCTTGAACACTTTTTAGGTCAGCACCATTTTCGACAAGATGTGCTGCAAACGAATGTCGAAGTGTATGAGGTGTAATCTCCTCAGTAATTCCTGCTTTTTTAGCATAAAACTTAATGATTTTCCAAAATCCCTGTCGGCTCATCGGCTTACCCGAACAATTAACAAACAAGACTTCACTATGGTTTTGGTCTAATAGCTGTTCTCTCGCACCAGATAAATACATCATTAATGCTTGCCTGGCTTTTTTCCCAAAGGGAATCACTCTCTCTTTATGTTCATCTTTACAAACGATATAATTCATCTGTAAATTTAGAGAAACAAGTTTAAGCGTAATTAATTCTGTAACACGTATTCCTGTTGCATAAAGTAATTCAAGCATAGCCTTATCTCGGATTTCTTTTGGATTATCTTTACTAGGTTGCTCAAGCAAACGGATAACATCATCTGTTACCAAAACCTCGGGTACCCTTTTTTCAATTTTAGGTGCCTTAATCGAAACGGATATATCATTAGCCGCTCTATTTTCCAGCTTCAAGTAATGATAAAACGTTTTGATAGAAGCAATATTCCTGGAAATTGTTGCATCCGCAAATTGTTTTTCACGCAACCAATCCACAAATTGTATCAATACTTCTTCCGAAATGTCTTTCAACTCATAGATTTTTCTATCACTCAAGAAAGCAAACAATTTGGTTAAATCTCTCTTGTAAGACATTTCCGTATTGCTTGAAGTGTTTTTCACAGTATGTAAGTATATTATAAAACGATCCAATTCTTGTTCTAATGCTCCCATGAAAACCATCCTCACTCAATTATGTTAATCAATACACAGCTTAAAATACATTATAATAACAATTTCCGATAAAATCAAATGCTATTTTTCAAGTATTTACAAGGTTTTTAATGATATCATAGGAGTATTCAACATCTTGCCCAATTTCCAACTTATGTCTACTACATCTAGTAAGATTTATATTTTTCTTTATATGCTAAAATTCCAGAAATTGTTTTTGCATCGACAATTTCGCCCTTAAAAATCATACTAACCAATTCTTCCAATTCATATGAATGAACATCAACAAACTCGTCTTCATCTAATTTTTGCTCTGACTGAACCAAATAATCCGTAACAAATATATCAATACGCTCATTGCAAAAAGCTACTGTCGTATATAGTGTGATTAGATGTTTCATTTTACCATCTTCACAGCGATATCCAGTCTCCTCTTCTAGTTCTCGGTATGCACATTCTATAAACGGCTCGTCTCTTCCATTTAGTCCCCCAGCCGGGATTTCAATCGTAAATGAATCCAATGCATTTCTATATTGCTTTACCATAAGAATTCTTCCATCTGGCAAAATAGGGACAACCGCTGCTGCCCCCTTGTGATCTACAAAATCCCATTTTGCAATATTTCCATTTTCAATTTGCATAGTATCTGTATAAAAATCTACAATTGACCCATTATAAACAAGCTCTCTTCTAATTCTTCTTGTTTGTGACATTTATAAACTCCTAACTGTTTAATGCAATTATCCAACTAAACTTTTTAAAAAATCTTCAATTCGGTCCAATCCTTTTTCAATCTGAGCCGTACTAATCGCATAGGACAAACGAATGTGGTAAGGGAATCCAAAATCTTCGCACGGAATAACAGCTGTCTGATAATCTTCGATCAGGATTTTTGCCAAATTATTGGCATCCTTAATTACTTCACCCTTGTATTCCTTTTTTAATGCCTCTGATGCATCAATAAACACATAAAATGCACCCTGTGGCTCAAGAACCTCCACAAGTGGCATGTTCTTAACTCTATTGTACGCGTAGATTCTTCTTGCATCAAATTCTTTTCTCATTGTTTCGACCATATCTTGTGGTCCTTCTAATGCTTCTAAAGCAGCTTTTTGAGCTATAGAGTTTGGATTAGATGTCGCATGAGACTGAATTGATCCCATCAACTTTGCAATTTCAACACTTGAACCAGTATAACCAATTCTCCATCCTGTCATAGCATAGCTTTTTGACAATCCGCTACAGGTAATCGTTCTTTTATAAATTTCTTCATTAAATGAAGCTATACTTACATGCTTTTGATCTCCGTAAATTAAGTACTCATACATCTCGTCAGCAACTACATAAATATCATTCTTTACAACAACGTCGGCTATAGCACGTAATTCTTCCTGTGTATACAACATACCTGTTGGGTTGCTTGGCGTATTAATAATCAAAGCCTTGGTTTTGTCTGTTATCGCATCCTGAACTTGTTGTGCGGTTACTTTATATCCATTTTCTTTTTGTCCATATACATATACAGGCACACCATCTGCCAATTTTACCATTTCTGGATAACTCAACCAGTATGGAGCCGGAATAATAACTTCATCACCTGGGTTCATAATTGCATCAAAAATATTCATCAGGGAGTGTTTTCCACCATTGCTGATTACAATTTGATTTGATGCGTAATTTAAATGATTAAAATCTTTAAACTTTTTTGAAATAGCTGCTTTTAATTCATTTGTACCAGAAGCTGGTGTGTATTTCGTAAAGCCACTTTTTATTGCCTCAATTGCCGCATCACAAACATTCTCTGGCGTATTGTAATCTGGTTCTCCAGCACCAAATCCAACAATATCCATTCCACTCGCTTTTAATTCTTTCGCTTTGGCCGTAATTGCTAAGGTTGATGATGGTTTCACTTCTTGTGCTTTTTTCGATAATATTAATGACATATTTTACACCCTTTCTTAGTTAAAAATAGTTGATAGAATATATTGGATAATTGTATACAATAATATTCCTAAATCATTTTACTATACTAGCTCTTATTGTACAAGCAATTTTTTTAACAAACAAAAAAACAAGGAAAACGATTTAAACTGTTTTCCTTGTTTGTCTCAATTATTTTGCATAATCGATTACTCTAGATTCCCTAATTAAATTGATTTTAATCTGTCCTGGATACTCTAACTCAGATTCAATCTGTTTCGAAATATCCCTTGCTAACAATATCATATCATTGTCAGATATTTGTTCAGGAACAACCATTACTCGAATCTCTCTACCAGCCTGAATTGCAAAAGATTTATCAACACCTTTAAATGTATTCGTAATATCTTCAAGTTGTCTAAGTCTTGTAGTATATGTCTCTAAAGTCTCGCGTCTTGCACCAGGTCTAGCTGCTGAAATTGTATCTGCAGCTTGTACAATACATGCAATAAGTGAATTCGCTTCTACATCTCCATGATGAGACTCAACCGAATTAATAACAATTGCCGATTCCTTATATTTTTTACACAAATCAACACCTAATTGAATGTGAGAACCTTCCATTTCATGATCCACCGCTTTACCAATATCATGAAGCAAACCTGCTCTTTTAGCCATTCTAACATCTAAACCTAATTCAGATGCAAGTAGACCCGATAAATGCGCAACCTCAATGGAATGCTTTAAAGCATTCTGTCCATAACTTGTTCTAAACTTCATCTTTCCAAGCAATCTAACAAGTTCAGGGTGAATTCCGTGAACACCTACTTCTAAAGTAGCCGCTTCACCTTCTTCTCTAATCATTACTTCAACTTCTTTTTGGGCCTTTTCAACCATTTCTTCGATTCGAGCCGGATGAATTCTTCCATCCACAATTAGCTTTTCTAGAGCAATTCTGGCTACTTCACGTCGAATTGGGTCAAATCCCGATAATATTACTGCTTCTGGTGTATCATCAATAATTAAATCAACACCTGTTAATGTTTCTAAAGTTCTTATGTTTCTTCCTTCACGACCAATGATTCTTCCCTTCATTTCATCGCTTGGAAGCTGAACCACAGAAATTGTGGTCTCAGAAACATGATCTGCTGCACACTTCTGAATTGCTGTTACAACATATTCTTTTGCTTTTTTATTTGCTTCTTCACGTGCTCTACTATCCAATTCTTTAACGAGCATCGCTGTTTCATGTTTAACTTCATTTTCAACAATTTTCAACAAATAATCTTTTGCCTGATCGGAGGTTAATCCAGAGATTCTTTCAAGTTCCTGTACCCTCTGTTCATTCAATTTTGCAATCTCTTGCTTCTGTTTTTCAAGTTCCTCTTCTTTTGCTGCCAAATTTGCTTCTTTTCTTTCGATACTTTCAGATTTCTTATCAATATTCTCTTCTTTTTGCTGAATACGACGTTCAAATCTTTGAATCTCTGCTCTTCGCTCTTTAATTTCTTTGTCAAGCTCATTCTTTGAGCGAATCGATTCTTCCTTTACTTCTAATAGTGACTCACGTTTTTTAGCTTCTACTTCCTGCTTCTGGGCTTCTGCTTCCTGCTTCTTCGTATGCGCTGTTTTCAATGCTTCATCAATTATATCTCTTGCTTGCTTTTCTGCATTTCCAATCTTTGCCGAATCAACTTTTTTCAAATAGGAAACAATTACCACTGCTGTAGTAGGAACTGCCACAATTAGTGTAACCACAATTGCGATTATTATACCTTCCATGTACAGGAGCACCTCCTTATTAAATTTTCATTGTACTAATTATTTATATGGGACAAATCTGTCCAACTATCATTTTTACAACAGTTAAATTTTAAACTGAAAACCATGTTATGTCAAGTAAAACTAGTTTGGTAGACATCTCAAAACCAGAATTGTTATAAATATCATTTTCCCATAATAGCACGTTGAATTTTAACTCGGTACTGCATTTGCTATAAATTAGTATCTATTTTATTAGAATTCCACTCGTTCAAAGCCAGTTTGATGTCGTCATACTCAAACCCCTTGCGATATAAGTAAGCAATTAACTTATCATCATATGAAATTTCTTTTTTAACACTACTAGGTGCTTTTTTTTGTATAAGTGTAATGATTGCATTCACTTCCGAAGAATTTTGATCCTCAAAGGCTTTATTCATGGCTTCAGCAATGGTGTTTTTCTCAATTCCTCGACTATAGAGCTTGGCAATCATTTCCTTTTTACTAAACTTTCCCATTCTAATCTGGATAAATCGAATTGCATACTCAAAGTCATTAATATATCCAAGCTGTTCAATATAGTGCATCACTTGTTCAATAATGTCTTCACAATACAGACTATTTCTGAGTTTTTGCTCAAGCTCGTACTTTGAATAATCTTTCCGTTTCAGTAATTCCATACAACGTACCAACCCCCGTTTAAATAATACTTGGTGATTGATTTGCTGTACTAATTCTTCTGAAACTGAACCCCCCAGCTTAATATCATATTTCCTCAATTCATTTTTATATAGTACAAACGCCAATTCATAATCTAGATATACTTTTCTCTTTGCATTTGGCATTTCTATAATGTCAGTTACCAAATATCCGAGTTCACCCTCTTTAACAAATACATTTGACAAACAATTACTCCCCTGTAACATTCTTACCTTCCTTTGGCGATTTTGCATTCTTATCAGCTTTGCCCTTATCCGTTAGTTCAGTCTTGTTTTCAACAAGCCCATAATGTTGACGAACTTTTTTTTCAATTTCACTGCACAATTCGGCATTCTCTTTTAAAAATTGCTTTGCATTTTCACGACCCTGCCCAATTTTATTTCCCTCATACGCATACCACGCGCCACTCTTATTAACAACATTAATATTCGCTGCTAAATCGAGAATATCTCCATGCGAAGAAATTCCTTCCCCGAACATAATATCGAATTCTGCTTCCTTAAATGGTGGAGCAATCTTATTTTTAACAACTTTAATTCGCGTACGATTTCCAACCACTTCTCCACCTTGCTTTAATGATTCAATCCTACGAACATCGAGTCTCACCGATGCATAAAACTTTAGAGCACGGCCACCTGTAGTCGTCTCAGGATTTCCGAACATCACACCAAGCTTTTCACGCAGCTGATTAATAAAAATAACTGTACAATTTGACTTACTAATAATTGCAGTCAATTTTCTTAATGCTTGTGACATCAATCTAGCCTGTAAACCCATATGGCTATCTCCCATATCACCATCAATTTCAGCTTTTGGAACCAATGCAGCCACAGAGTCAACTACAACAATATCCATAGCGCCTGATCGAACCATCGTCTCCGTTATTTCAAGTGCCTGCTCGCCATTATCTGGCTGTGAAATGTACAGATTATCTATGTCTACACCAATTTTCTTGGCGTATGCAGGATCTAGTGCATGTTCCGCATCAATAAATCCGGCAATGCCACCCTGCTTTTGGACTTGTGCTATCATGTGAAGTGTAACTGTTGTCTTACCACTGGATTCAGGTCCATATATTTCAATGACTCTTCCTTTTGGAATTCCACCTAATCCTAACGCAATATCTAAACTCAACGAACCCGTTGGAATTGTTTCTATATTCATTTGGACAGAAGGATCACCTAATTTCATAACCGCACCTTTTCCAAACTGCTTTTCGATCTGTGATAACGCTGCATCCAATGCTTTTATTTTATCATCTCTTTCCATTTCATGTTCTCCTTTTTTAGAACGTTTGTTCTGTTTAATAATAAAACAAATGTTCGTATTTGTCAACTTTCTTTTTCAGTTTTGCTCCACTACTTTTGTACCAAATAAGAAGTCCCATAAATAAGACTCCACATCATTTTTTTAGCATCTTTATAATTTTGTGCGCAGATTAGAAACTTATAAAATGGCACAAAAAATAAAGTATTCCAAAAACATAGTATTCTAAATAATCCAAAGAGAATTTGTTTGATCGAGTGTTCAAACATTGTATGTGTATGATTATACGAAATGCAACAAGATTATTAAAATTGTAATACGAAACCTTACATAGACAAGTTACCATGTATACCTTGAAAAGGCAAGTACTTTTACTTACTCGCCCTTTCCGTTTATTACTTACCGCTTAACATTTTGACTAATTTTTCAAAAACATACTCTGTTGCTTGGTTTCTAATTTCTTCCCTGTCTCCACTAAAATACATTGGTTGAATGCTGCATTGATCCAGTACCTGAACGCCTATACAAACGAATCCTACCGGCTTTTCCATTGTTCCCCCATCTGGTCCAGCAATCCCAGTAATTGCAATTGCACAATCTGATTTCATCAAACCTTTGATTCCTTGCAACATCTCCTTGCACGTCTGTTCACTCACTGCACCAAACTGATTGAGAATCTCAGCTGATACTCCTAGTACATTCATTTTCACTTCGTTTGAATAGGAAATCACACCACCCAAATATATTTTTGAAACCCCTGGATAATCCGTCAATTGCTTGCCAACAAATCCTCCCGTACAGGATTCAGCAGTTGATATGGTGTAATTTTTTAGTACTAATAGTTCTATTACTTCTTCCACAATATTCATTCGTAACCCTCTTACAATCCACTATTTCTCATCTTTGAGTACAGCTTTATTTGCCCACAGATAATCTAGCAAAGAGATGATTGTTAAAATAACAGAAGCCCATATCAGGATTTGTCCAACCACTTTTAAGATTGTAATGACCATTTGAAATCCACTTCCACTCAATCCAAAATAGGCATCATTCATAACCACTAGCAATACACAAATCATAATCATCTGGACTACCGTTTTCATTTTTCCCCAAATTCCAGCAGCAATAACAACCCCTTTTTCAACTGCGATTAACCTGAATCCACTAATTACAAATTCTCTTGAAATCAGTAAGATTGTAATCCAAGCCGGTATTATCCCAAGTCCCGTTAATCCTATCATCGCAGCTCCAACTAATAACTTATCGGCTAATGGGTCCATAAACTTCCCAAAATTCGTAACAAGATTATATTTTCTAGCAATACTGCCATCCACCCAATCTGTAATGCTAGCAATTACAAAAAGAACAAACGCAATCCACTTAAACCACTCAATTGTTGGTGTTAAAAGTAAAAAGCATACAAAAAATGGCACCATAATCATCCGAAGCACTGTTATTTTATTTGGTAAATTCATTCTCAATTTCTCCAATCAAATCATATTCATAAGAACCAGTCACAAAAACTTTAACAAAATCACCGGTCATTAATTCTTCATCCGTATTAATGAAGATAAATCCATCTACATTTGGCGCATCTTTAAATGTTCTTCCAACATAGGCACTTTCATCTGCGATCTTTCCCTCAATCATTGCAAGCACTGTTTTCCCAATCATATCTTCTGCTTTGGAAAATGCAATTTCTTGTTGTGCTTCCATGATTTCTCCTCTGCGTTCTTCTTTCACATCTTCATCAATTTGTGGCACCATAATTGCCGCTTTTGTACCCTCTTCGCGGGAATACGTAAATACACCTAAACGATCAAATTTCATTTCATTTACAAATGTTAATGCAATCTCATGGTCTTCTAATGTTTCACCTGGAAATCCCGAGATAAGAGTTGTTCGAATGGAAATATCCGGAATTGCCGATCTCAATTTTTGAATAACTTCTCTTAACTGAGCATTCGATGTTCTTCTCCCCATTTTTTTCAGCACTTGATCACTGGCGTGTTGAATCGGCATATCTAAGTAATTACAAATTTTATCCTGGCGCGCTATCGTTTCAATCAACTCATCTGTGATTTCTTCTGGATAACTATAGAGTAAACGTATCCAATACAACCCCTCAATTTCACATAATGCATCTAGCAACTTAGGGAGTCTTTTTTCTTTATACAGATCTAAACCGTACATCGTTGTTTCCTGAGCAACCAAAATAAGTTCTTTAACACCTTGATTAACAAGCTCCTTCGCTTCACTAATCAGTGTCTCCATAGGAATGCTCCGGTAACTACCCCTCACACTTGGTATCACACAATACGTGCACCGTTTATTACAACCTTCTGCTATTTTAAGATAGGCATAATGCCCACCGGTAGTAACAATTCTCTTTTTGCCTGCAACTGGAGTTGCATCAATCGATTCCATTCGATCCCTAACAATCCCATTTTCGAACTGCTCTATTACTTCGCATATATGATCAATTGCCATTGTACCAATCAAAACATCAACTTCAGGAATTTCTTCTTTCATTTCCTTGTGATAACGTTGTGCCAGACATCCCGCGGCTATGAGTAGCTTTAAACGGCCTTCTACTTTTAATTTTCCAAGTTCTAATAAAGTAACAATGCTCTCTTCCTTCGCATCATGTATAAAACAACAAGTATTCACAACAATCACTTCTGCTTCTAATTCATCTTGCGTAATCGAATGCCCATTATCAACCAACATACCAAGCATCATTTCCGTATCCACTAAATTTTTATCGCATCCAAGCGAAACAAACATAACGTTCAAGTTTTTACCATACCTTTCCATAAGAAAAAGAGAAAATCAGATTGATTTCCCCTTCTAAAAATTATTCTGTTTCTTCTGAAACAATTTTAATTTTTGATTGATTTAATTCATCAATTGCTACCGAAAGTGGCTTTCTTCCATAAGCGTCATCAACTAAAGGTTCTTCACCAGCTATAATTTGTCTTGCCCTTCTAGAAGTTGCCATTACAATTGAATAACGACTATTTACAAGTGGTGCTTCTCCTAGTTCTACCTCACTATTTACTACATGCATTAAATCTGTATACGATGGATGTATCATGTTAAATCTCCTTTCAAATTTGAGAAAACTCATTCTTTAATTGTTCTATAAAATTTTGGTTTCTTTTCGGATCTCTATGTGCTGATTGAATAATTGCATGAATCTCTTCAACACACTTTTCTAATTCCGAATTCACTACCACAAAATCATACTTTTCTATGTCGAAAACCTCTTCACTAGCCCGTTGCATACGCATTGCAATCTTATCTTCTGACTCTGTTCCACGTTTTCGTAAACGATCTTTTAACTGTGAAATTGTTGGTGGAGTAATAAACAACAAAACTGCGTCTGCATGAGACTCTTTTACCTTTAACGCACCCTGCGTCTCAATTTCCAGGATCACGTCATATCCCTCATCTAAACAACGTTCCACATACTCCTTCGGCGTTCCGTAATAATTGTCACAATAACTAGCATATTCAATAAAACCATCCTTGACTATTGTCTGCTCAAATTCATCTTTTGAAACGAAAAAATAATCCTTTTGATCTATTTCACCACTTCTTGGTTGTCTGGTTGTCATCGAAATACTCAAAGCATAATTATCATATTTGCTAAGTAATTGCTTGACTACCGTCCCTTTGCCAGAACCTGAAAAACCAGATAAAACCAACAACACTCCCTTATGCATCTATATCCTCCTCAACCTTTTGTTGTGCTCTATTTGCCAATGTTTCTGGTGTTAATGCGGACAAAATCATACTACTATTTTCCATTAAAATAACAGCCTTTGTCTTTCTTCCTTGCGTCGCATCAACTACGCACCCCTGCTCCTTGCCTTTTTGAATCATTCTTTTAATAGGAGCAGATTCAGGCGATACAATTGCAATAATCTTATCTGTACTTACAAGATTTCCAAAACCTATATGAATTAATCGATTCATCATTCTACCCTACTCAATATTTTGAATCTGTTCACGTACTTTTTCAATTTCTGTTTTTAATTCAATCGCACAATTTGTAATATCCAAATGATTTGCTTTCGATAAAATTGTGTTTGCTTCTCGATTCATTTCCTGCGCTATAAAATCTAGTTTTCGGCCGATATTTCCACCTTCTAGAAGAGTCGCTTTCGTCGTTTGAATATGACTTTCTAAACGCACAATTTCTTCATCCACACAAGCTTTGTCAGCAAATATCGTAACTTCCATTAATAATCTATTTTCGTCAACTTGTGCATTCTCAAGAAGTTCAGTAACCTTATCACGAAGCTTTTCTTGGTAATCTTTAACAATTTCCGGAGAACGTTTTTTTATATAAGCTACATGCTCTAACATTGCATCTAACTTTGCACACATATCATTTTTTAAGTTTTCACCTTCTAAAAGCCTTGTATCCACAAATCCCTGTGCCGCTTGTCGAACTGTTTTTTCTAGAATCGCCCACAATTCTTTCTCATCAACCGTCTGCTCTTCCATTGTAAAAACTTCTGGATATCTTGACAAAGTAGAAACCCTTATATCATTATCTAATTTAAAGTCCGTTGCCATTTGCTGCAAATACGTTAAATACTCTGTTGCAATTTCAGGATTATATCGAACACACACCTTATCTTGTGTGAAATCTTCATACGAAATAAATAAATCAACTTTTCCACGTTGTATAAATTCTTTTAAAACATTTCGAATACCTGTTTCAAAAAAATTTAGTTTTTTTGGCATTCTTATATTTACATCTAAATACCTGTGATTAACCGATTTCATCTCGACTACAAATTTACGTTCACCGTCCGAAATCTCACTTCTACCAAAACCCGTCATACTTTTTATCATGAGTTTTCCTATCTGCACGCTTCGAGCACACAAAACTCTTGTTGAATACCATATTTATTCAACATACCTTGAACCATTATATAAGATACTAAAAAAATCGTCAAG